>CANGUP010000229.1 GCA_947457105.1 Flavobacteriaceae bacterium | reverse complement strand
TTATTCCTAAAAAATAATATAGTTTTTGAAGACATTTACGAAAACTTCATAAAACAAAAAGATAAATAAACTTTGCATTTGGTAATTATTGAAATGTTGCTAATACTTTTAAAAAATTATTTTCTTAGTTACCACAGATTCATTTATAAATTTCACACGAACAAGTAAACCTTGATTTTTAGCAGCCAATTCTTTTATGTGTAGATTTTCTAGATTGATTTCTTTTTTATCAATTAAGACTCTTCCAAGTAAATCAAATACAATAATTGAATCAATAATTTCATTACTCTTTATAGATATTATATTATCCTGCGAATTGGCAGCAATATTAAAATCCACATGAGTAAAATCGTTATTGAGTGACAAACTAGTATTTAGATATTTTATTATAAATCGATTGTTGTAAGTACCTAAATTGGAAAAAAACTGATAAGGACTTTGTTTTAAATTGTGAGTAATGTCTAACAATGTATCTTGTATAAATATATCTTGATTAGTTAGAAATAATCCGTCTAAAGCACCGATAGCTATAGTATAATTTCCACTAGTTGGTATTGAAAACCCTAATGGTATGATATCGCTATTTTCAAATGGCAAAGGCCTTCCTTGAATGCAAACTTTTTGGTCATCTATCAATGTGTAAAAATTTTGATTCCCATCTAGCTTGGTGAATGCATCATAGAGAACATCTTTTTGATATGTTGCATTATTTAAATATCCAATAACAGTTCTTGTAGCATTGCCTGAATCACTAACTAAATCAAGCCAAACTCTATGCTTCTCAATAGATGAAGATATGGATTGATTTCTGTAAAATTGTGAGTTAGAATTTAATGAATTCTCTCTCATGAAATTTTTAAAAGTTACCTGAGCATTAGCTTGATTTCCTTCATTCATTAAAACAAAAAATGATTGACAAGACGCTATAAATCCATTAAATCCGTTGGGACCTGAAAGTGTAGCAGTGCCGTTATGAGTTATGTAATCATTAGCTGTATAATTATACAGATAAGAACTGTAAAAAGGATTAACACTACTTGAAGGCAAGGTTCCATGTGTCCACAATCTAACTGAACCTTCAATCACAGGATTATCTATAGCATTATAAAGTAAAAAAGAGTCAACGTTAAGAGCGCTTGGATATGGATTACCAATTAAATTCCAATTATCATCATAAACAGAAAAAGGAACACCATTCAAGCTTGTGAAACTAGAAAGTGAGGATGTAGTCATTGGTCCTCTTGCTATTGTGCAATTAATCAATCCATTATTAATAGTTGACCCAGAGAATATTGACGTAAAAGCTTGAGGAGTAGTTCCAAATCCGTTTGGACCTCTAACAATGTATCCCTTTCCTACTTCCATAATATCACCTGCAGATGGCGACCAAAAACCAACACCTCCATTAGGATTATTTAAAATTGGATTCCATTTCCAAATAAAACTTGATGAAGTATTAGGTGAAATTAAATTTACTGAAAATTGTTGCAATGGTGATGACCAATAAACATAATCAAGCTTTCTAATATTGGCGTTTCGTTTAACTGTAGCATTACCTGTATTTAATGCATAATCATCATTTTGGATTATAGCTCCACTGTCTTCAACAATTAAATCTCCAAAATTAGTAATGTCACTTTCTGAAGATAAATAGGAATTTGACCCAATAACTAATGATTTTCCTGAATTTATATGGCATTTACATGTAGTAATATTTCCATTTAACAAAGTATCATAATTTCCATCGATTATGGCTTTTGTAAAATTATTAGGAATTCCATTACTCCAAGATGAACCATTCCAAACTGTTGATGCTTGTATTTTCCCCATTAATTGTATATCGTCTATTGCCCAAACTTCATTGATATTATTGTTTACTATAGTAATCCGTATTCTCAGATCTGTGGTTTTTGGCAATCCATTTAAAGATATTTTACTGTAACCTTCTGTGGTTAAAAAACCTGGAGCGGTTGGAATAAAATCAATAACAAAATCAGTTCCAGAATAATTAGACTGAGCTATTCCTGTACCACTTAAAAAAGACCATTTTGCTTGACTACTTCCAGTTACTTTTATCTCATTTGACCATGAATTACCTCCATTAGTACTAATAGCAACCGAAACATAATCGCCATTTTCACTTCCTTCAGAAGGAGTTTTTGAAAAAGAAGCCAATCTAAAATTAAATGAAGGATCTTTAATATTGATAGTATTGATCGAATCAAATAATAGACTACAAAAAGAATTATTAACTTGTAAACTATTTGTGCCAATAAATCTAGGAACAGCTACAAGTGGAGAAGCATTTTCTGCAAAAGCAGTACCACCAGAAACAGTAGCAAAACCATTAGAAACTGAATAACCTAATATTGGTATAGTAGACCCTGGTTCGAAATCTTGTTTGGCAACAACTTCACTTAAAAAGTTATAACCACATTCAATATAATCTAAACCAGTACCTTGAATAGCAAAAGAATAAATTGGATTAGAAGGGTCATCAGAGTTAATTTCGATAGTTGCTGTTCTTACACCTACTGAACTTGGATCAAACAACACTGTAAAATAGGTGCTTTCTCCTGCGGCAATATTGGTAGCTGGAAAACTAGAGATTTGAAAATCTGAGGCATAAACCCCACTTACCAAAATATTCGAAATGGTTAATGAAGTAGTCCCATCATTAACTATCATGTAGGTTACAGCATTAGTTTCATTAATTATTTGACATGATGAAAAAATGGTATTATCAATTGACGAGGGATTTAAACTTCCACTTACAAGAGGAATTAAATTTCCGTAAACAACCATTAATGGTCCATTACTTATTTCTGAACTTTTGTCGTTGAAGAATAAACAAGAATTAGTTCCAAAAGATATGTTGCACAGTATTAGTAAAAAATATTTTTTCATATTGATAATAATTTAATGAAACATAAGTTAAATAACAAGCTATGATATTATTTGAGTTATTCCATAAAGCTAGCTAATATCATTGCAAGAAACATATTTTTTATTAAGAAATCAAACGTTT
>CANGUP010000228.1 GCA_947457105.1 Flavobacteriaceae bacterium | reverse complement strand
TCGCCAAAACTCATTGGATAGGTAATGTAGTCTTGTGGAACGTATTGATTAGGAGTACTTCTTAAGTCTCGAGTTAATTCGGTTAATCCGTTTTCATTGGTATCAACTACTACTAATTTACTAGGTTTGAATTCAAGAATTGCTTTGATATATGACGAACCTATAGTTCCTGCACCACCAATAACCAATACATTTTTACCTTCTATTGTTTGGGATAATTTTGCGTGGTTTTTTGTTATGTCTGCTGCAAAAAGACTAACGGGTCTTTTGGTAATATACTCGTTTATAAATTTGGGGATGTCAATAATATTCATGGGAGTTCTGATTTAGTAATAGGAAATTTATTGGAGTTTTTTCAAATTAGTACAATTTGATTCTAAGCGTAATTCATAATTTTTAATTCGTAATTCCTATTGAAATTTAGTTATTAGAATAAAATTCTTTTATGGTGGCAACCACCGTTTCTAGCTCCGATTGAGAGATTCCAGCTGAACTTGGAATACTGATAGAAGTTTGATAGATTTCATTAGAATTATTATTTTCAGTGACATAAATATCGTTTTTGAACATTTCTAATTGATTCATCGGTACCCAAAAAGGACGCGACTGAACGCCGTTTGAATTCAAATACTCCAAAAGTTCACGCATATACTTAGTTTTAAAAGTAAATAACCAGCAATTAGCCTCTACACAAGGCAAAACCATTTGAAATTCAATATCACCAATTCCAGAAAGCTCTGAACGGTAATAGTCATCCATTATTTTTTTATTTTCTAATAGTGTTGGAAATTGCTCCATTTGTGCAACACCAATGGCAGCTAAGACATTAACCAATCTATAGTTATATCCAACCTCATCGTGAAGGTATTCCATTGCACTAACTTTTGCTTGAGTTGTTAGATGCTTTGCCTTTTGGGCTAACGCTTCATCGTTTGTTACAATAACTCCACCTCCACCTGTTGAAATAATTTTATTTCCATTAAAACTAAAAACACCAAACGTTCCAAAACTTCCAGCATGTTTACCCTTGTATAGGGAACCAAGTGCTTCCGTGCTATCCTCTATAATGTCTATATGATAGGAAGCCGCAAGTTCTTGTAATTGCTCCATATCGCCAATGTTTCCTAGCACATGAACTGGCATTATTGCTTTGATACGTTTATTGGTCTCTTTGTTGAAAGAATATATTTTACCTTCAACCTCTTTAAATACTACATTCTCTTGTAAAAATGACTCTAAAAGTTCCAAATCCATTTGCCAACTTCTAGTATCAACATCAATTAATATAGGTGAAGCTCCTGTGTATTTTATTGCATTTAATGTTGCGATAAAAGTGATGTTGGGAGCAATAACGTGGTCTTCAGATGTTACTCCAGAAAGAATTTGAGCAATGTGTAAACCAACGGTACCATTCATACAAGCTATGCCATATTTAACTCCGGCATAATCGGCTACAAGCTGTTCAAATTGACTTACATAGGAACCGGCAGAAGAAATCCAGCCAGTATCTAGGCAATCTTTTACATACTTCCATTCGTTTCCGGCGAGGTGTGGTACTGATAAAGGAATCATATTTATTTTAGTTTTGATAAGTAATTTTGTGTAAGTATTTCAGGACGACTTGGCAAAGAAGGAAATAATCGAAAAGCAAAGTTGATTTGATTTGTAAGCACTGACCAAAATGTCGCAAATAGAATTTTAAAATCTAATAAAAATGATTGACGAGTGATATACCAGCTTTCCAACTGTCCTTTGAAAGGAAATATATACAATTGATAATATTGTTTTGAATCATATCCTTTTTCGCTATAAATGGTAACTAATTTTTCTTCATCTCTAAATATTAGAGAACCAATTCCTGTAATTCCTGGTTTTGTTGAAACTATCTTTGAACGAACTTCTTCACTGTACATTCCAATTCCTTTTATGAGTAATGGTCTTGGACCAATAAACGACATGTCACCAATTAAAACATTCCACAATTGTGGCAGTTCGTTTATTTTTGACCTTCGTAACCATATTCCTGCTTTTGTAATTCTTGGATCATTTCTAACCGTTAAACTACCATGTCCGATTTTAGAACTATTTTTTAGCATGGTTGCAAATTTCAAAATATAGAAAGACTTCATGGATTTTCCAATTCTCTCTTGTCTGTAAAATATTTCTCCCTCCGCAGTAAACTTTAACAGAATAATTATCGGAATAAAAACAGGCATTAATGATAATATTCCGATTAGTGCAAATAATAAATCAAAAAAACGTTTTAGATAAAGGTAATTACTATTCATTTTTCTAATGCTCTGGGGTTAACTTTAATTTTTTTCTAATGCTCTCTGTCATTAGAAAATCATCGCCATGTCCAGGAAGTATGGTTTGGTTTTGTATTCGATTTAATAATTTATTAATTGAGATGAGATAATCTGTTTTGTTACTATGAGGAAATGCTAAATAAGGCTTTCCTTTCTCTAAAATAGTGTCGCCCGTAAATACAAAATCCTGTACAAAAATTGAGATTCCTCCGGGACTGTGGCCAGGAGTAATCATTATCTCAAATATAAAGTCTCCAAGTTTTATTAATTCTCCATCATATACTTTTCGCTTTTTTTGAAGGATTTTAAATGGCGTAATAGCTGTTATGTAGCAAGAAAGATTTTGTTTTTCGTTTTCAATATTTGATGCACAAGCTTCTGAACAATACAAGTCAAATTCATGATATTTTGCAAGTTCATTGATGCCCGAACAGTGATCAGAATGCTCATGTGTTAGAAACACTGCAACTAATTGTTTGTTGTTATTTTTTAAGTAGTCATTTATTAATTTTATTGGATAGTTACCCACATCTATTATTACAATGTTGTCCTTATTTATAGGTAATAAGTAAGTGTTAGACTCTTTGTACGGATTAACTAATCTATCAATCTTTAATTGCATTCAATAATATTTTTCCTGCTTCGTTTCTAGGAAACTCAATAATATATTTAACTATCACACATTTGTGATACAAGCCAGTTTTTTGAATTATGAACTCTTTTACTTCTGATAAAAATTCCTCAGTAGCTATA
>CANGUP010000227.1 GCA_947457105.1 Flavobacteriaceae bacterium | reverse complement strand
TTTCCTGTTGGAGAAAACGTTGGATTGGTATCATATCCTTTGTTTGCTTCTGTTAAATTTTTGGTAGTTTTAGTTTCTAAATTGTACTCATACAAATCAGTATTTGTAGAAATAGCATATTCTGTTCCGAATTTCTTTTTAGAAACATAAATAATGCTTTTTGAATCTGGTGACCAAATGAAATCTTCATCACCACCGTGAGGTTTTTGGGGTGAATCGTAAGGTTCATTTGGCATAATATCAATTGGTGTAGCACTTTCTTTATTTTCAGCATAAAAGACGTGGTTGTGACTTCCATCGTTATAAGTATCCCAATGGCGATAATCTAACGAGTTGTATACTTGTGCATTTGATTTATCAAGGTTTGGATAAATATCTTTACCTAAAACTTTGTTGATTTTTACTTCTTGAGAAGACAAAATGTATTTCCCATCTGGAGAAACATTTTTATCGTAAACTAAATCTTTAGTGTCATTTACTTCGGTTGCATTTCCTCCATTTACTGGAATGGTATAAAATTTAGAATTCGATTTATTTTCCTCTACTGATGGTATGGCAACTTTATAAACTACCGATTTTCCATCTTTTGAAATTCCTAAAACAGAAACTCTTCCTAATTTCCAAAGTAATTCTGGAGATAAAACTTGTTGCGCTGATGCTGCTATACTCATTGTACTAACGATTATAAAAAATATTTTCTTCATTTTATTGTGAATTTAGATTTCTCTGAATTTATTTCAGAGTTCAGTATCTTTGAATACTGAAATAATTTATTTAATGATTCGTTAAAAGTAATTATTAATTTTATGAGAAAGAATATTTGATTAAAAAAAATTATTTTTATAGAAATTTTAGAAAATGAAATTAAGTTATTGGGAAATAAAAAATTGGTTTTCAAATGTTGATTTTACTATTGTTGGTAGTGGAATTGTAGGTTTACATTGCGCTTTAAATCTTCGTGAACGATTTCCGAAAGGTAAAATTTTGATTCTTGAAAAAGGGATTCTTCCTCAAGGAGCAAGTACAAAAAATGCTGGTTTTGCATGTTTCGGAAGTTTGTCAGAAATTATTGATGACATGAAATCTCATTCGGAAGAAGAAGTAATTCAATTGATTCAAAAAAGATGGAATGGTTTACAGCTTTTAAGAAAGCGACTCAGTGATGATGTAATTGATTTTAAACCTTATGGAGGTTATGAATTGTTTCTGAAAGATGACGAAAGCACTTACAACGAATGCTTACAAAAATTACCTTTTATAAATGATATTTTAAAACCACTTTTTAAATCGGAAGTGTTTTCTAAAGAATTCGATCGCTTTAATTTTCAAAACATCCATGAATATTCTATTTTCAATCCTTATGAAGGTCAGATTGATACCGGAAATATGATGCAAGCACTGCTTAAAGAGGCTATTTCTAAAGATATTTTAATTTTAAATCAAGTCGAAGTTACTTCACATATTGAAAAAAATGATTCTGTTGAAATTATTGTAAACGATTACTCATTTGAAACAAATAAATTGTTTTTTGCCACAAACGGTTTCGCATCTCAACTTACAAATAATGCTGTAAAACCTGCTCGAGCTCAAGTTTTAATTACTGAACCGATTCCGAATTTGGACATTCGCGGAACATTCCATTTAGACAAAGGATATTATTATTTTAGAAATTTTGAAGACAGAATACTACTTGGCGGCGGAAGGAATTTAGATTTTGAAGGAGAAACCACAACCGATTTATCACAAACAGAAAAAATTCAAAATAGATTGGAAGAGTTATTAAAATATGTAATTTTACCCAATCAAGAATTTAAAATTGCGCATCGATGGAGCGGAATAATGGGAATTGGTTTACATAAAAATCCAATTGTTTCACAACTCTCTGAAAATGTTTATTGTGGTGTTCGCTTGGGTGGAATGGGTGTAGCAATTGGAAGTATTATAGGAAAAGAATTAGCAGAATTAGTATAAATGGCAACAAAAAAGAACTCTACAAAATCGACAAACAAAACTTTCTTTCAAAAGTTTAAGACTTTTATTTGGAAGTCAATGCTATGGTTTTTTGGCATTTCCATTTTATTTGTTGTTCTTTTTAAATGGATTCCTATTCCTTTCACTCCATTAATGATTACAAGAGCCATTGAGCAAAAAATGGATGGGCAAGAAATGACCTGCAGCCATGATTGGGTTCCATTAGAAGAAATATCTGTTAATCTTCAAAAAGCAGTTATTGCTAGTGAAGATGGTAATTTTCTAAAACACAATGGTTTTGACTTTAAAGCGATGCAAAAAGCTTTTAAAAACAACAATCGTGGAAAAAAACTTAAAGGAGGAAGCACCATTTCACAGCAAACTGCAAAAAATGTATTTCTGTGGCAAGGTAGAAGTTATATCAGAAAAGGTTTGGAAGCTTATTTCACGTTTTTGATTGAACTTGTATGGGGAAAAGAACGTATTATGGAAGTTTATCTTAACTCAATAGAAATGGGCAAAGGTGTTTATGGCGCAGAAGCTGCAGCAGAACATTGGTACAGAACAGACGCAAAAAACTTAACTAAAATTCAAGCAGTAGGAATAGCAGCTATTTTACCAAGTCCAAGAAAATATAATGCAACAAATTCTTCTTCTTACATTGAAAAAAGAAAAAGAAAAATTGTAAGAGTTATGAATCATATTGGTAAATTAGAATACTAAAAAAAACTTCCGATAATGGAAGCTTTTTAATTTATTGAAATAACGATTTATAATGTGTCCAATATTTATAAATTAAAATTCCATTTAAAACAGTCACTAATAGTGCTCCTCCGATACCAGTTACATCTAAAAACAAATGAAATAATAGAATGTTAATTGATATTGGCGCTAATAAAGTTAAAGCAAAAGCAACCCACTTTTTCATAAGAAGTAAGGCTCCAATAACGATTTCTAATACTCCAACTATTTTAAGCACATAACTAGTTGCACCTAAAGAGGTCATAAAATTGTTTGCATGTTCAGGCAATTCTGGTAAAGGAATAAAGCCAAAAAACTTATTAGCTCCAAAAACTAGAAGTATAATTCCTAATAGTATTCTAACAATTTTTGTAAATATTGAATTCATAAATATTTATTTTATTGGTTAGTAATAT
>CANGUP010000226.1 GCA_947457105.1 Flavobacteriaceae bacterium | reverse complement strand
ATTTGAGTAGTATTAAAGCTTAACTTACCTAATGGTATCCCTACTTTCGACCATTTACATTCTTCATACGCCTTGATATAATCATTTACAAACATAGAGAATGCACTTGTTGATTCTGTTCCAGTTGAAGCTATGAAAGAAGCTTGATAAGCTTTCCAACCAGACAACGTATTTTGTACTAGAACTTTCATTTGCGTAATCACTACAGCACCATAATCGTTGTAATTTTTATCATTGAAATAACCAATTGCATTTTCTCTATTTAAAAGAAAATCAAACACATGAAATCCTTTTGCAACATTTGAAGATATCGTAGTAAGATCGTATTTATTTTCTTTGATGTAATTAACCACCTTCAATGTATCAGTAGGAAAAGTACCTAAATTGGTTTTTAGATTATAGTCCATACCAGGTCCAAAATCATACGCTAATACATTTTGCCATTTCATATAGCTTCGTTCCCATCTAACTTTTACTGTATCAAAATCAGTTTGTGATTTAGAAATTAAAAATTGATTGTATCCAGCTTCAAATTTAATTACCTCATCTAATAATAATTGGTAATCATTTTGAATGACAGTTGCCATATTTGTAAGTAAATCTCCTTTTTTAAAGTCATTCGATTGTTCGACTTTTTTTGGATTACAAGCCACTAATAAATAAGAAAAGAGAGAAAAACAAACAAGTAATTTATGGAATTTCATATAATTTATTTTAGTAAATGAAATCAATATTAATCTACTATCTAAACAAGGTTATGCTTTAAAAGTTGCAAAAGTAATGCCCTATTTGGGTAAAATAAATGATACAAATCATATTACTTCGTTGCATCAATTGCTTGCCCAACTGTAAACCCAAAACGAGTTGCAATATCTTGATCGATTTTATCTAGTTCAATATTCAAATAATCAACATCGTATAAACCATTCTTACCTCCCATCAATCTATCCAATAAACTTTTCACTTCTTCTTTTGAGAAATAAGGCAATTTTGTATCTGGATTTTGAGTAAAACGTAAGGACCAAATAAATCCATAACCTTCAGAAAGCGCATGAAATGCAGCCATTCCTTTATTTGTTGCTAGTTTAGTTTTACCCTCATTCATATAGTAAACTGCTCTCACAGCTACCACTTTAGACATTTCCTTTTTAATAATCGCAATTTGAGTATCACGTGTATCGTAATCTTTGTTTGTAATCGCTGCTCTACCTTTGATAAAAGCATTGATTATGTTTTCTTTTACGGCACTAAAATCAGGATCAACATCCACTTGATTGATATAAGAAGACCAATATTTATAGACCGCAGGATTAGCATTTAAGTTATCATTTCCAAAAAAATAGCCATAGGCTTCATCCCAAAAATGTTCCATATCGGTATAATTTTTACCAGAAACGAAAACTCTGTTTGTATTGTCTGTTTTAGTTGAACCACCATCTAATTTTGTTGAACTTAAATATGAATTTAATGTTTGGTCTAACAAACAAGCTCCCATCATACCTTTTAAGAATACTTGTTGAGGTTCTAATCCATTCGCACTGAAATAACGTTTTTTAGTTCCATCCATATATGAACCAGCTTTTCCTTCTGATGCATCAACATTTGCATTTGTTGTAATTTCAGCTTCTTTCAATTGCTTTTTAAAAGCATCAAGAATTTCATTTTTTTCACCCAAATTACTTGTAAAATAATCAATTGAAGCAGCTGTTTTATCAGAAAGTCTTTTTCCAGAAGTATTCAAACTATCTTCTGTAAAACCTGAGCCATCAAACATATTTAATAAGGTGCTTTCCGTAACAGGTGTTAACCCTCCCATTAAATTTCCGATATGCTCCAACATCACTAAACGTGTTTTTTGTCCACTGAAGTCCACAGTTGATTTAGATAAAACGTCATTAAAAGTATAAGTTGTTGGAATATTATAACTTTCGTTAGTTGTTGGTTTAACCTCGTCTTTCTTACAAGAAACTATCAAAGAACTGATTGCAATTACAAATACGATTTGTTTTATATTGATAATTCTCATTTTGTTTAGAATTAGTTTAAATTATGAAACAAATGTAGGTATGTCAACCAATCTCATCAATACCACAAAAAAGGTATTTTAATTAAAATGATTCTAAATAAGATAATTTTACAAAGGCTGTATGTTTTTAAAATCCTGTGATTGCTGAGGAAAATGAATTGAAACACAAGATTGAATCAAGTCAATGAGTAAGGTTATAAGTTTCTTTTTTACAAAATATCGATGCGTAACCAAACCGATGCTTCTTTGCGGAACCGGCTCAATAATTTCTTTAATGTACATTTTGTCATTTTCACTAAAATCTAGCGTGGCAAGATAAGGAATCAATGTCGCTGAATGATTAGCTTTAACGATACGCAACAAACTATCAATGGAACCTGCTCTAAATTCAAAATTTATGGCTTTGTTTAATTTACTTTTTTTCAATTCGCACAAACGAACAATCTGGGTCCGCATGCAATGACCCTCTTCCATTAACCATAAATCATCCAACGCTATTTCTTCGACTTTTATTTGAGCTCTATAATTACCTGTAGTATCAAACATCACAAATGGCTCATCATATAAATGATGTTCTTCGATATCATCATCCAACAAGGGAGTAGACAAAATACCCAAATCTAATTCACGTTTTTTCAACTTCTCAATAATCACCTGTGTAGTATGTTCTCTTACCTCAATGGTTAATTCAGGGAATTGTGTAGCAAATTCTTTCAGAAAAAGAGGAAGTAAAAATGGAGCAATCGTAGGAATGACTGCAATTTTTAATTTTCCCTTTACTACACCTTTCATTTCATCTGCTAACTGATTTAATTGGTCAATATTTTTACTAATCAACCGAAGCTGTTCTATAATTAATTGACCTTCAGTAGTAATCTCTACGGGCTTTCTTTTTCTGTCAAAAATAGGAATCCCTATTTCCTCTTCAAATTTTGAAATCATCGTGCTCAACGTAGACTGACTTATAAAACACTGTTCAGCAGCTGTTTCAAAATGCCTTTGTTCAGCAACAGCAAGCACATATTCTATTTGTCGTATATTCATCTATTTTATCAATATTAGATTCTAAAATATCGTTTTTATGAATCAAATATAAACCATATTTTTACCAAAAACATAAATATTATTTCAATATGAAAAAAGAAATATTAAGTGCAGGACTAT
>CANGUP010000225.1 GCA_947457105.1 Flavobacteriaceae bacterium | reverse complement strand
TTTATCTGGACTTTATAGCATAAGAATTAACAATCAATGGAGAATTATTTTTAAATGGGAAAACGATAATGCCTTTGAAGTGCAAATTGTAGATTATCATTAAAATTAAAAGTTATGGAAAATTTAAAAAACATACATCCTGGAGAAGTTTTAAAAGAGGAGTTTCTTGAACCGCTAGGAATCACAGCTTATCGCTTGTCTAAAGAAACTTTTATTCCACAGACAAGGGTTAGTGAAATTCTTAAAGGAAATCGCAGAATTACTGCCGACACAGCTTTAAGACTTTCGAAGTATTTAGGCACAAGCGCAAAGTTTTGGCTTGGACTTCAAGATGATTATGATCTGGAAGAAGAAAGTAATTCCAAAAAACATAGTTTTGAAAGCATCAAGCCAATCGAGAACAACGCAGCATAACACTTGCTAAATCTCATGGCTAGTTTTCGGTACGTTGTTCGTTTCTTTTTCCTAACTTCGCTCGGTCGGTTATGGAAAAAAGCTTTCCATAAGCCGCCACAAGCTCTAGCAAGGAAACGTTGTAGGTGATTTTACAAGAACAGAAGACAATCACTTTTTGCAAAATATTTACACCTAACTGTTTTGACATAAATTCATATTAATCAAATGTCTTTGAGAATCATTTTTCTAAGAATATGAATGACAAACAATTTTGATGTTATTTTATGTACATCAACTAACTTTGACTATTAAAAACATTTTTTTATTAACGACAAACCTGCTTAACGTAAATATTTATATATATATTTGCATCAAAATATAGCGCCATGGATTTTACCAATTCAGTACAATATCATTATGAACAATTTCCACCCAAAAATTTGGATTATGGAAAAATTGTAAATTCGTTATTAAAAGCAACCGACGCATTGGCTCGATATGACCAAATGCTTAAAAACATGCATAATAGTGAAATTTTACTAGCACCATTGAGAAATCAGGAGGCAGTAATTTCATCAAGAATGGAAGGGACTATTAGTACAATGGATGAAATACTAAAGTTCGAAGCTGATAGTGAAAATGATTCAGATGAAGCAAATAAAGTTCGGTCTGAGGTATTTGAAACAATTTTATATCAACGTGCACTTTTGAATGCGCAAAAAGCAATGAAAGAAGGCTATCCACTATCTCAACACTTAATTAAAACACTACATCAACAACTATTGTCTTTTGGAAGAGGAGCCCAAAAATCCCCAGGGAAATATAAAATTGAACAAAACTATTTAGCTGATAAAATTAAACAAAAGGTATTATTCACACCAATTAGTCCAGAAAAATTGAATGACGGATTAGAAAATTTATTTACATATATTAATGAAAGTTCAGATCCGATTTTAATCAAAACGGCTTTAATGCATCTCGAGTTTGAAGCACTCCATCCTTTTCAAGACGGAAATGGAAGAATTGGCCGTATGCTTATTACACTACTTTTATGGTCATCTGGGGCAATCTCAGAGCCTCACTTCTATGTTAGTGGATATATGGAAGAGCATAAAGACGAATATATTGATACTATGAGAGAAGTGTCAAAAAATAACAATTGGGAATCATGGTGTATTTTCTTTTTAAATGCAATTGAAAAACAAGCAATAAAAAACTTAGAGATTGCAGAAAAAATAAAAAGTTTATATGAAGAAATGAAACCTATATTTTCGGATACATTATCATCAAAGTGGAGTGTTAACGCTTTAGATTATATTTTTACCAATCCTATTTTTAGAAACAATCGATTTACTTCGAAGAGTGGTATACCAGGACCAACTGCTGCTAGATTTACTAGAATATTATTAGATAAAGAATTATTAAGAACTTTAGAAGAATCATCTGGTAGAAGACCAGCACTATATGCCTTTGAACCATTATTAAAACTAGTTCGAGTATAAAAAACTACCTACAACACTTGCTAAAACTTATGGCTAGTTTTTCGGTAAATTGTCCGTTTACTTTTCATAACTTCGCTTGGTCGGTTATGGAAAAAAAGATTTCCATAAGCCGCCACAAGCTCTAGCAAGGAAACGTTGTGCGACACTTTATAAAAACGGAAACCAAACAAATATGAAGTTATATTTTTATTTTTTCTTAGCCGTAATTTTGAGTTCTTTTTCTCCAATAAAGGAAATAAATGGTGAAATAAAAGACGCAGAAAATAAGTCTTTCTTACAATATGCTAATATTGGAATTTCAAATAAAAGTACAGGGACTGTATCAAACGTAAACGGGAAATTTTCTTTGAAAATTCATGAAAATATTCATGAAAACGATTTGGTAACATTCTCTTTTGTTGGCTATCAAACGAAAACAATTGCAATTTCAAAGCTCAATTTAATAAATAATGTAATTGAATTAGAACCTGAAAAGAACCAATTAGATGAAGTAAAAGTAAAATTTGTGAAACCTAAGCCTAAAGTACTTGGAAGAAATTCAAAAGGTTTTGGACTTATGCATTATAATTTTTACACATTTTACGAAAAAGATGTTGATGACAGGTTAAGTAAAGAAATTGGAATGAAATTTAAACTAAAGAGAGATTGCAAAATACAAGATTTAAATTTTAACGTAACTTCTAATGAATTCAGTTCTCTGAAATTTAGGTTAAATTTTTATAAGATTGAAAATGGACTTCCGACTGAATTGATAATAAAAAAAGATATTGTTTTTGAAATTAATGACGGGTTTAAAGGTTGGTTTAAATTAGATTTGAAACCGTATGACATTTATTTAGATAAAGAATTCGAGGATATTGCAATCACTATACAATGGGTTGAAAGTAAAAAAGCAAATGAAAAAAGTAAGTATTTTGGAATTTCAACAGCAATGTCAGCTACTGAGACAAGCTATTTTAGAGAAAAATCAATGGATACTTGGAAGAAAAATGGACAAAGTTTAAGTTTCTATTTAAATGCACTATGTAAATAAAAAAGCGCTCGCACAACAGCTGTCAAACGCCATCGCTAGAATTCGGTTTCGGGAAGCCTTTTTTTACTATATTCGTTTTTTCTAAAATAGAAAAAACTCAGTTCCTTAGCCGCGACCGTCGTCTGGCAGCGGAACGTTATGTGTGATTCGAAAAAAAAATCGCAGTGAAATTTGGAGCGTTACCATTTTTTGGTAACTTAGCTGAAAATATAAACTTATGGGACGCAATACTTCAATATCTTTAGGTAATCATTTTGAAAGTTTTAT
>CANGUP010000224.1 GCA_947457105.1 Flavobacteriaceae bacterium | reverse complement strand
CTGGAGAAGTTGAAAACGATAATTAAACATGAACTATCTTAAAATAACAAAATATATTTATTTGCTAATCGGTTTCATAATGGTTTATGATGCAATTTCTAAATGGAATGATGCCGAAAAACCATGGTTGAGTGTTGTTCTTGCTGGATTAGCTTTTTTCACTTTTTTCTTTAGAACTCGTTTTGCAAAGAAATTTGAAGATAGAAGAAATCAGAATAATCAAGGTAATCAAAATAATACTTAGTGGAAATAACAGTAATCATAATATGTTTATTACTGTCTGCTTTCTTCTCTGGGATGGAAATCGCATATATTTCATCCAACAAAATCTATCTTGAAATTGAAAAAAAACAAGATACATTTCTTTCAAAAATTTTAACTAAAATTACCGAAAAACCATCCAAATTTATAGCAACAATGCTTGTTGGTAACAATATTGCAATTGTAGTTTATGGATTCTTTATGGGTAATTTATTAATGAATTGGATTAATTCGTTCGGATTTCAATTGTCTGAATTTTCAAATTTATTATTACAAACGTTAATTTCTACATTAATAATTTTAATTACTTCAGAGTTTTTGCCAAAAGTTTTTTTTCAAATTTATTCTAATAGTTTGATGAAGTTTTTTTCAATCCCATCTTATGTATTCTATTTAATTTTCAATTATATATCAACCTTCATAATATGGATTTCTGATTTTATTTTAAAAAAATTCTTCAATACAGAAGGTGATTACGTTCCGTCTTTTTTCAGTAAAGTAGAATTAGGAAACTATATTAATGAGCAAATGAGTTCAGTAGAAGATCATGAAGATGTAGATTCTGAAATTCAAATATTTCAAAATGCACTTGAGTTTTCAGGTGTAAAAGCAAGAGATATTATGACGCCAAGAACAGAATTGGTTGCAGTAAATATTTATGATTCTGTTGTAGAATTGAGAGAATTATTTATTAAAACAGGGTATTCAAAAATATTAGTTTATCAAAATTCAATAGATGATATTATAGGTTATGTTCATTCCTTTGAATTGTTTAAAAAACCACGAAGCATTAAATCGGTAATGATTCCAGTTGAGTATGTGCCTGAAACGATTTTCATAAAGGATGGTTTAAATTTACTAACCAAGAAAAGAAAAAGTGTTGCAGTAATTTTAGATGAATATGGAGGAACTGCAGGAATAATGACTGTGGAAGATATTATTGAAGAGCTTTTTGGAGAGATTGAAGATGAACACGATAGTGATGAAGAATTGATAGAACAACAACTTGATGAAACTTCCTACCTTTTTTCTGCTCGTTTAGATGTAGAATATCTTAATCAAGAATACAAACTCAATATTCCTGAAAATGATTCCTACGGAACTCTTGGCGGATTTATTGTAAATACTTCAAAAGAGATACCCCAAAAAGGTAATCAAATTACAATTGACAACTTTCATTTTGTGATTGAAGAGGCAACAAACACCAAAATTGAAGTAGTAAAAATGACTATTTCCGACTAAGAATAAAAAAAAATCACATTTTATTGTAAATTATAGCATATCAACTATAATTATTTCATAGATAATTGTATTTTCGCAAACTGAATTAAAAAATTAACATATATAAAAATGGCAGTTTTACAAAAAATTAGAAAGCGCTCAGGATTACTTTTATTAGTTATTGGTCTTGCTTTGTTAGCATTTGTTATTCAAGATTTGTTTTCAAATGGAATGAAAAGTCAATCGCATGATGTAGGAAGCGTAAATGGAAAAGACATTGCTTTTGAAGACTTTAGAATTAAAGTTGCAAATACTGAAAAGAATGGACAAAACGGACAACCTGTAACGCAAACGCAAGCAGCTAATCAAGTTTGGGAACAAGAAGTTGCAATTGCTTTAATAAATGAGCAATTCGAAAAAGCTGGTGTACGTACTAGTGATAATAATATCGTTGATTTTTTCAAAAAAGATCCAAATATTGGTCAAAATCCAATGTTTTTAAATCAATTAGGAAAATTTGACTTGGCTAAGTTTAAAGAATATTTTAAAAATAATCCAGAACAAGCTCAGATGATGAAAGATAGAGAAAAAGACGCTGAAATCAACTCTAAATTCCAAATCTACAGCTCAATGATTAAAGCTGGAATGTATGTTACAAATGCTGACGGAAAATTCAAATATGAATTGGAAGCTAACAAAGTAAATTTTGATTACGTTTCTGTGTTATATTCTACAATTAAAGATAGTGATATAAAAGTTACAGATGCTGACATCTTAGAATATATGAAGAAAAATGAAAAACGTTTCAAATCTGAGGAAACTCGTGAAATTGAATACGTTTTAATTGAAGACAAACCATCTGCTAAAGATGAAGAAGAAATGAAAGCTAAAATCAACGGACTTTTAACTGGTAGCGTTGTTTATAATAAAGAAACAGGTAAAAATGATACATTACCAAGTTTTAGAACTGCTACTGATGTTGCTGATTTCGTTGGTGCAAACTCTGACAAACCATATGATTCAACATACGTAACAAAACAAAATTTACCTGCAGAACATGCTGATAAATTATTTGCTTTGCCATCAGGTGAAATCTACGGACCATACATCAACGGAAACTACTATTGCATTTCTAAAGTGATGGGAAGAAAAGCTGGTGATCAAGTTAAATCTAGTCACATCTTGATTAGTTGGGTTGGTGCAGAAAGAGCTGCTCCAAAAGAAAAAAGAACTAAAGAAGAAGCTAAAGTTAAAGCTGATGCATTGTTAGCTCAAGTTTTGGCAAATCCTTCAATGTTCCAAATGATGGCATTAACAAATTCTGAAGATCCATCTGTTCAACAAAATGGTGGTGATATGGGATTCATCTCAAGAGAAACTGGTTTTGCTCAAGGATATAAAGATTTCGTTTTTAACAATTCAGTTGGAAAAATAGGTATTGCAGAGACAGAATTCGGTTACCATATTATTAATGTTACTGATAAGCAAGATGCAGTTCGTTTAGCTACTGTTGCTCAAAAAATTGAAGCATCAGAGCAAACAACAAACGAAGCTTTTACTAAAGCTACACAATTTGAAATGGATGCAGCAGGTAAAGATTTTGCTACAGTTGCAAAAGCGGCTAAACTAACTGTAAATCCATCAATAAAAGCTAAACCAATGGATGAAGCTTTTGGTGCTGCTGGTAATCAAAGACAAGTTATAAAATGGGCTTACAGCGATGATACTAATGTAGGTGATGTAAAAAGATTTGAAGTTGTTAATGTTGGAAACATCAT
>CANGUP010000223.1 GCA_947457105.1 Flavobacteriaceae bacterium | reverse complement strand
TCAATAATAGTAGTATCTTTTGGTTTTTTTACATATATTTTTGCTTTATCAGATGTTTTTTTACAATTATTTATGTACACGATAAAAAATAACCAAGAGAAACTTAATAGAAGAATAAAAAGAATATTAGATTTTTTCATAATTTATTTTTTTAAAATAGTTGATTAAATCAAATATAAATGAAATTATATAAAATGCTTCCAACTATTATAAAAAACTAACTGTATATCTTAAATCGAATTTGAAAATAAAATAGTTTCTGAATTGAGAGTGTAAAAATAGATGTTTAGATTGAATTGGGTGTTTATCAAGTTAATCAAAATACTTAGTCTCAAAACGAATGATGGACAAAAAATTAGTGGCTATTTCTTGTTTCAAAATGGAGGAAAGCATTCCTGTTTTTTCATTGTAAACAAACTCAATACGGTAAATCAGCTTGTTATTTACGTATAGTTTTTTATCGAGTATGTTACCTTGCTTATCGTAAGTAAAATATACCGATTCAGTTTCATTAGGGGTTAAACTTGAAAAAAAAACCAAACTATCAATATGATTACTAGCATTATAAAACAACTTTGTTTCGTTAATTTCCGAAGTTGTTTTCAATTTTTTACCTATTTCAATAATCTGATTTGATTTGTTATAATAATAAATAATATCTAGATATGGACTCCCATAACTATTGTAAACTATACGTTTCTTTTGATTTGGATACTGTTTGTATCGCGAAGATTCATAATCTAATAATGTATCTTCAATAGTATATCCATCATCTGAAAATAGAATGGTTTCTAAATGGTATTCTTCTTTTATAACCTGACCAGTTGTATCATAGAAATAATCAGTTACTTTCCAATTACTCCCCATTTTTTTTCGCTCTTTAGTTACTAAGCCTTTTACATTATAAACATATTCAGTATGATTTATGTCAGTATAAACACCTGATTTAGAAATTTCTTTATTCAAAACTAAACGACCCAATAAATCAAACTCTACGATAGTATGTTTGGGAGACTCGCGCATAATATCACCTGTTTTTTTTGTAAAAAAAGTAGCTTTAATTGACTTAACTTTTTTTTGTTTGATATACTTTACATTAAAAACAGGAAATTGTTCAAACCCTTTACCTAATTGATTGTCTATAACTTGACAAAAAACAGTAAACGTGAAAAGCGTCAAAATAATGAATAAAATGTTAGGTTTTAAATATTTCACGTACTATAATTAAAGTCACAAAAAGTCAAAAATAATAATTAGAGAAGAATTCAGACCTATTGATTTTACATAACTTTGAAATGAATACATCAACTCATATGGATAAATTTTTAGAAAAAGTAGCAAAGCATGTCGCTGAAAGTAAAATTGAATTAGAAGAATGGGTAATTATTTTACCTTCAGAACGTGCTACATATTATTTGCAAAGTGCATTATTTGATGTATATCAAAAGCCTATTTTTTCACCCAAAATCACCACAATCTATCAATGGATCAAAGAATTGACGATAGAACCCATTTTGGATAAAACCCGTTTATTACTTCAGTTATATGAAGTACATAAAGAACATTTACAACAAGATGACCAATTACTATTCGATGAGTTTTTAAATTGGGGACAAATTGTACTTTCAGACTTTGATGAACTAGAAAGATATTTGATAGATCCAAACTACATGTTTAGAAATCTTAGAGATATCAAAGAAATCGAGAATTGGAGTTTTGGTGAACAAACATTATCGCAACGTCAGCAAGAATTCATTGCTTTTTGGGATCGATTACCCATTTATTACAAAGGATTACATGAAAAACTAGAGAAAGAAGGCACTACCATATCAGGCAAAGCTTACCGTAAAATTGCTGAGAATATTGATATAATTTTTGATAAATACCCAAACAAACGATTTCTTTTTGCTGGATTCAATGCCTTATCAAAAGCGGAACAAAGTATCATGAAACAATTGCATCAAATGGGCAGAGCTGATATATTGATAGATGCAGACACTTATTATTTTCATGATAAGATACATGAAGCCGGTTTATTTTTGAGAAGATCAACTAATTCATTTGGTTTAAAAGAACTTCCATTTATTACCAACCGATTACTTACAGAAAAAAAAGAAGTGGATGTCATTGCTTGCTCTCAATTTACAGGTCAAGCAAAAGTTGCAGGAAGTATTCTTGCAGAAATGGATGAAATAACAATAAACCAAACATTGTTACTCCTTGCAGACGAAAGCCTAATAGTTCCACTTTTAAATAATATACCTAAGAATGTAGGTAAAGCAAATATTACTTTAGGTTTACCCTTAAAAAACAGCACAGTAAGGACATGGGTAGATTTAATTTTTAAAATTCAAGAAGGTTTTGATAAATACGAAAGGCATATAGTATACCATAAAGATTTAATTAGCTTTTGGCATCATCCGTTCATAAATGTAATTATGAATGATGTAGAATTAACAGAAACAAGAGAACAAGAGCATAAAATCAAACGCTTTAACAAGCTTTTTCAATATCCGGATAAGATTATAATTTCAGATAAAATTGATTTAATATTTAACACCTTATTTACCCCATGGAAACAAGATTGGAAACTTGCTATAAAACTAATTCGATCGTTAAATTCTATTCTATTTTCTGAACTATCAGATAAAAACAAATTTGAAAAAGCAATTCTAAAAGGACTAGATGATGCATTGATTGGATTTGAACAATGTGTTCACGAAAGTTTTCCCGAAATGCGATTAAGAACATTCAGAACACTTTTTAATCAAGCGTGGTTGCAAGAAACAATTGCTTATTATGGTAATCCAATGCAAGGCTTACAAATTATGGGCTTACTTGAAACGCGTTTATTGGATTTTAAACACATCATAGTGGTGGGTATGAATGAAGGGAAAATGCCACCTACCAATCCAATTCAAACATTGGTACCAATGGATTTACGAAGACACCTCGAATTACCTTTACCACGCGACAAACAAGGATTATTTGCTCATCATTTTTACAGATTGTTACACCACTGTGAACATATGTACATCACTTATTCAACCAGTACGGAAGGACTTTCAGCAAGTGAACCAAGTAGGTATTTACTTCAATTAGAACTTGAACTACAGAAATCAAATAAGCAATTTATTCTTCGTAAAAAAGACTACACACTACCAGACAACCAATCAATAACAAGAAAAAAATCAATACAAAAAACGAAAGAAATAGTTGAAAAACTAGATGGATTTCTAGAAAAAGGCATTTCTGCGTCAGCCCTTAAAACTTTCTTTGCTTGTCCTTTAGATTTTTATTACAAGTA
>CANGUP010000222.1 GCA_947457105.1 Flavobacteriaceae bacterium | reverse complement strand
TGAAGTTGAGTTACGCTCTTTTAAATAAGAAAATTGAAGATATCGATCAAGTAGCTTCCGATTTAGAAGAACGAGATAATAATTTATATCGCGTTTATTTTAACTCCTCGCCCATTTCAAACGAAAAACGAAGAGGTATTATCGACAGAAAAAGATATAAAGAATTAGAGGGATTTAATAATTCTGAATTAGTCATAAATACATCGGAAAAAGTGGATGCTATTTCAAAAGCATTGGCAGTACAATCAAAATCATTGGACGAAATTTTGAAATTGGCTAAAGCAAAAGACAAATTATTGAGCGCCGTTCCTGCAATTCAACCAGTAAAAAATGAGGATTTGAAGCATATGGCATCTGGATTTGGATACAGAACTGATCCGTTTACAAAAGCAAGAAAAATGCATGAAGGAATGGATTTTACAGCTAAAACTGGAACTCCAATTTATGCTACTGGTGATGGTGTTGTGAAAAGTGCTGATAATTCACTTTCAGGTTATGGAAATCATATTGAGATTAATCATGGTTTTGGCTATTTAACATTGTATGCCCATTTAAGCAAGTACAAAGTAAGACCAGGACAACGAGTAAAACGCGGTGACATAATCGGATATGTAGGAAGCACAGGAAGAAGTCAGGCGCCACATTTACATTATGAAGTTCACAAAGACGGAAAAGTAGTTAATCCGATTAATTTTTATTACGGAAATATTTCGGCAGCAGAATACGTAGCGATTTCAAAAATTGCTAATCAAGAGAATCAGTCTTTAGACTAGTGTTCAGTGTTCAGTGTTCAAAATTAAATAAATAGAAAAAAATGCACATAGAATTATCAAAAGACAAATTATATTTTAGTATTGGTGAAATTGCCGAAGCTTTTGATGTAAACGCATCACTTATAAGGTTTTGGGATAAAGAATTTGACATTCTTAAACCAAAGAAAAATGCCAAAGGAAATAGAATGTTCACACAAGAAGATGTGAAGAATTTACAACTGATTTATCATTTAGTTAAAGAACGCGGATTTACCTTGGAAGGAGCAAAAACGCATTTGAAAGAAGGTCAGAAAAAAACCTTAGACAAATTTGATATCATTTCAAAGCTTGAAGGAATCAAAGCGGAGTTAACAAACATTAAGAATAATTTATAAATCAATAACAAAAACAATAAATAAACTTTAACAATTAGAAATTATGAAAAAATGGTTAATACCTGTTGGTATAATTGTAGTTTTACTACTTTTGGCAGTATCATCGTACAACGGATTAGTAGGGATTGAAGCCGATACAAAAACTGCCTGGTCAAAAGTAGAAAGTGCTTATCAAAGAAGAAATGACCTTATTGGTAATTTAGTAAAAACCGTTCAAGGTGCTGCAGATTTTGAAAAAGGAACATTGACAGCTGTTATTGAAGCTCGTGCTAAAGCAACTTCTGTAACAATTGATCCTGCAAACATTTCACCTGAACAATTAGCTCAATTTCAACAAGCTCAATCTGGATTAACCTCTTCTTTGTCAAGATTGTTAGTTTCTGTGGAACAATATCCAAACTTAAAAGCTAATCAAAACTTTCTTGAATTGCAATCACAACTTGAAGGAACAGAAAACAGAATTAATGTTGAAAGAGATCGTTTTAACGATGCTGCAAATCTTTATGACAAGAAAATAAGAAGTTTTCCAAGTATTATTTTTGCTAAACTTTTTGGTTTTAATGAAATAGCAAGATTTAAAGCAGAGGCTGGAGCTGAAAAAGCACCAGAAGTAGAATTTAATTTTGATAAAAAAGCTGAAGCAAAATAATGTCAAAAGTAGAAGATTTTTTAACTAAAGCTGAAGAGGAAGAAGTAGTTGAAGCTATTCGTTTGGCTGAAAAAAATACTTCAGGTGAACTTCGTGTTCATATAGAAAAAGAAACATCCATAGCTCCTATTAATAGGGCTGTGGAGGTTTTTAATCTACTAAAAATGGACAATACTAAAGATCGAAATGGCGTCATTATTTATGTGGCTATAAAAAGCAAACAATTTGCAATTTATGGTGACAAAGGTATTAATGAAAAAGTTGCTGATGATTTTTGGAATTGTACTAAAGACATCATGCTAAACCATTTTAAAAACGGCAACAACAAACAAGCATTGGTTGACGGAATTAAAAATGCAGGCGAACAACTAAAAAAACATTTTCCTTTTCTGGATAATGATACTGACGAACTTTCTAACGAAATATCAAAAGGATGATACAACTAGTTTTTAGAATCGTGAAATTTCTCTTGATTGTATCATTATTGTTGTTACATCAACTTGGATTTTCTCAGTATGAAATTCCAAAAAAACCTTCGTTTATTCCTCCAATAATCGATAGTACGAAAACACTATCTGATTCTGAAATAAAAAATCTGTACGAAAAATTAAGAGTTTATTCAGATAGTACATCTACAGAAATTTTTGTTATGATTGTTTCTACAACCCAAGGACAAGATGTTTCTAAATATGGTTTTGACATTGCTGATAAATGGAAAATTGGTCAGAAAGGAAAAGATAATGGAATCGTTTTTCTAATAGCTAAAGACGATAGAAAGATGACTATTCAAACTGGATATGGAACCGAATATTTGCTTACTGACGCACTTTCGAGGAGAATTATTGAACAAGATGTAAAACCATTCTTTAAAGAAAGTCGATATTACGAAGGCATTGACAATGGCATAAATGCTATTTTCAAAGTTATGAAAGGCGAGTATAAAAATGACAAAAAATCATCCAATGATGGCTTTGCTCCTATTCTTTTGTTCATAGTAATTTTCGTTGTTATCATGATTTTAGCATCAAAAAATAAAGGAGGTGGAAACTCTGGAAATTCATCTGGTGGACCAAGTTTACTAGATATTATCATATTGAGTAATATGGGACGAAGCTCTGGCGGTGGTTTTGGTGGCTCGTCTGGCGGAGGTGGTTTCGGCGGTTTTGGTGGCGGAGGCGGTTTTGGCGGTGGAGGTGCAAGTGGTGATTGGTAAAATCAAAATCTTCGATATATAACAATAAATTACCCCAAAAGTGAATTGCTTTTGGGGTATATTTTTATCTAATTTATTTCTGAATTAAAACCACATCATTCCACCTGATTTCTTTTCTTTTCCTGCGAATTTTTCTAGTTTGTAGGTTAATGAAAACATTACGTAACGTCTTAGCACTACGTTTTCTTCATCTCTAATTGACGTTGCTGTGATGTTTCTCGTAGCGTTTTGATTTTGATTCAACATATCATATACTTTTACTTTTGCCATCAATTTCTTTTGATAAAAACTATAAGACAAACTGGTA
>CANGUP010000221.1 GCA_947457105.1 Flavobacteriaceae bacterium | reverse complement strand
TATTTCGTATTTCATAATTATTAATTCATAATTGGCTTTATCTTTGCCAAATGAATAAAAATCCACATTCCAATAATGTTCTTCTCAATTTAGGTATTGAGGAATTAAACGAAATGCAAGTTGTTGCTCAAGAAACCATTTTGAACGACGCCAATGTTTTACTTCTTTCACCTACAGGTTCTGGAAAAACGTTAGCTTTTTTACTGCCTATTTTTCAAATGTTGGACGATACTTGCAAAGACGTTCAATGTTTAATTTTAGTTCCTTCGCGTGAATTGGGTTTGCAAATCGAACAAGTTTGGAAAAAAATGGGCACCGATTACAAAGTAAATGTTTGTTATGGTGGCCATTCTATAGAAACAGAAATCAAAAATTTATCAAATCCACCGGCGATTTTAATTGGAACGCCAGGTCGAATTGCCGATCATTTGGACAGAGGAACTTTTTCTACGGATACTATTCAGACGTTGGTTTTGGATGAATTTGATAAGTCGTTGCAATTGGGATTTCATGAGCAAATGAGTTTTATCATTTCGAGATTGAACAAGTTGAACAAACGCGTTTTGGTTTCGGCGACTTCCGATATTGAAATTCCGAAATACACACGAGTTTTACAACCAACGGTTTTGGATTTTATTCCAACTGAAGATTCGAGTAGTAATTTGAGTTTGAAAATGGTCGTTTCTAAAGAAAAAGACAAAATCAATGCGCTTTTCAATTTGCTTTGTTCTTTAAAATCGGAAGCGGCGATTATCTTTTGCAACCATCGTGATGCTGCCGAACGCATAAGCGACACCTTGAACGAAAAAGGAATTTATTCGACGTATTATCATGGCGGCATGGATCAAGACGAACGCGAACGTGCTTTAATTCAGTTTAGAAACGGAAGTTTGAGTTATTTAATCACGACCGATTTAGCGGCGCGAGGATTAGATATTCCCGAAATGAAACACGTGATTCATTATCATTTGCCGTTGAAAGAAGACGAATTTACTCATAGAAATGGTCGTACAGCTAGAATGTTAGCTTCTGGTACAGCGTACATTATTGCGCACGAAAGCGAGAAAAAAATGGAGTTTTTAGATTATAAAATGCCTGTTTTAAATGTAGAAAATGCAACTACTTTACCAAAACCACCGCGATTTCAAACGATTTATGTAAGTGGCGGAAAGAAAAACAAATTGAACAAAATTGACATTGTAGGTTTCTTTTCTCAAAAAGGAAAACTAGAAAAAGGCGATTTGGGTTTGATTGAAGTAAAAGATTTCATTTCGTTTGCTGCTGTAAAATCTAAAAAAGTAAAAGATTTTCTTGCTAACATTCGTGATGAAAAAATGAAAGGAAAGAAGTTTAAAATTGAGGTTGCTAGAAAAGTTTTTAAGAAAGAGGAGTAAGGTTTAAAAAATTTAAAAAAAAACATCCTCTGGCTAGCATGAAGTGGTGACTTCAAGCACGAACTATACAAATATAACCAAAATTTTATTACATCAGCGTACTTTCCTGATTTGCCCTGACCTCGCCATTCATGCTAACCAGAGTTAGCGACAAGATTTTTTTTCGAACAAGTTTTTTTCATAAGCTTCTGCATATAGTTTAGGAAGTATTTTATTTCGATGACGTTTCTGTTTTCGTTCGGCAGCTTTTAAAGTGACAAAATCATATATTCCTTGCTCTATCAAAATTATACCAATGTGATTACAATCATTAGTAATAATAACTTGTTCTTCTTGAATACCGAGAAAATTGATTTTTATTTTTTTTATTTCTGGCGTTAATTTGAATTCAAAGTTTCCATTGATATCAGTTGTAGCAATAACTTTTGAGTTGCTACTAATAAGCACGCTAGGAAATGGAACTAAATTTTGACTGTCTAATATTTTTCCAGTAATTATTATCTCCTGCCCAAATGTTATTTGCAGGAAAGCTAATGAAAAAAATATGTAACAATTGAAATTTAGTTTCTTCATAATCTTGTTGCTAACTTGTATATAGGCGCTGCAAACAAATATTTACAATTATTTGTAAGTGTTTATTATCAATCGTAAATATATAAAATTACCATCAACAATAATTACGGTTTTCCTCATTCCATAAAAAAAAGCTAAAATTTAGTTCTAACTTTTAGCTTTTTGTGTTTTCAATATGGTTCGACAATCTGCAAACTGCGACTGCGACTGAAAACTATATTCTAACAGAATCTGGTACTAAAACCGTATAATCGCCTCCATTTCGCAATACATCGCGCACAATACTTGAGGAAATGTAAGAGGTTTTTGCTGCTGTTAATAAGAACACGGTTTCAATTTTAGACAATCTTCTGTTGGTGTGGGCAATGGCTTTTTCAAATTCAAAATCGGCAGGATTTCGCAAGCCACGTAAGATGAATTCGGCTTTTTCTTTTCGGCATAAATCAATTGTCAAACCTTCGTACGTGATTACTTTTACTTTGGGTTCGTTTTTAAAAGCTTCCTCGATAAAGCGTTTTCGGTCTTCAAGAGAAAACATGTATTTTTTTTCGGCATTGATTCCAATGGCTACAATGACTTCATCAAACAGCGAAATGCCTCTTTTAATAATGTCGTAATGACCATTTGTAATAGGATCAAAAGAACCTGGAAATATAGCTTTTTTCATCTTTTTTAGTTTTTAGTTTTTGGTTTATAGTTTATGGTTTATTGTTTTGCTGTTAACCATTAACCATAAACCATGAACTACCAACAAAGTATTATTTCTTCCAAATTAGTTTTCTCTGTAAAGCTAAACTAATTTCGTTATCTAGCAAATCGCTCATTGCCATATTCGAGTAAGCTGCTTGTTGTGGGAAAATACTTTGTGGCGATAAACCTGGATTGGTATTGATTTCAATAAAATGCGGAACGTCATTCATGATGATAAAATCGGTTCTTGAAAAACCTGACATTCCAAGTGCTTCATATACTTTTTTAGCCGTTTCTTCGACACTTTTTTTAATTTCTTCTGATAAATTGGCTGGCGTAACTTCTTCTGATTTGCCTAAATATTTGGCTTCATAATCGAAGAAATCATTTTCAGATAAAATTTCGGTGATTCCCATTACTTTGGTTTCACCTTTATATTTGATAACACCAACCGAAACTTCTCTTCCTTTTAGATAAGATTCAATTAAAATATCGTTGTCTTCTGCAAAAGCAAAGGCTAACGCTTTATCAAAATCTTCTAGCGAATTTACTTTGGAAACACCAAGTGAACTTCCAGATTGATTAGGTTTTACAAAGAACGGCAAACCTAATTCTTTCGCCACTTCGTTTTCATCAATAGCATCACCTTTTGATAAATAAATAGAATTGGCTTTTGGGATATTAAATTTTGATAAAACCGAAAGCGTATCACGTTT
>CANGUP010000220.1 GCA_947457105.1 Flavobacteriaceae bacterium | reverse complement strand
TCAGCCCCTTTTGCGAAGGTTTCTTTTGAACTTTTACAAGAAGTAAAATTCAATGCCAATGTCAATAGCAATGTCGATTTCAAAAATTGTCTATTCTTCATAATTAATTTTTACTAAAGGCATCCATAGCAGGAAGTGCGTTATTATTAAAATCCCATAGCGCTTGATTTTCCCATGAAGATCCATTAGATGAAGTTGGTCCACGAAATGCCACCCATTCTGTTCCCCAATAACAAAAACCTAGTCCATGAGAATTTTGTTTTACAAGGTTTTTTATTGCCAAAATAAAATTTTTCTGACCTTCATTGGATGCTGGATAAGTTGTAATTAATTGGTCATTTTGTCCCACTATATTGTTGGTCCAATCGTTCCAATTTAATGTAAATGGATAAGCTGTTTCGGCAATAATGACTTTTTTATCGTGTGTTTGTCCTAAAGAAGTAATGGTTGCATTTACATCTGAAAGATTTTTTCCATGCCAAATTGGATAATAAGACAATCCGATATAATCATAATTTATCGAACTCATTTTATTAAAAAACCAAGTGGCTCCACTTCCAATTCCTGCATAATGAAGCATTATTTTTGTATTAGGTTTTTGTGTTCTAATTTTAGCACTTATAGCCGCAATTAATTGCAAACTCTGACTTTCATTATTGATTAAATGTCCTTGAGGCCAAAGCAATCCACTGTTGATTTCATTACCAATTTGAATAATATCAGGATTGATTTCTGTTAAAATGGTTGACGTATAATTTTCAGCTGCTGTTTTTAAATCATTAAAACTTAAACTTTGCCATTCTGTTGGAGTAGTTTGATGTGCAGGATCAGCCCAAGTATCTGAATAATGAACCGTTAGCCAAACTTTAAATCCGGCATTTTTAGCTCTTGTTGCAAATGTTTTTACTTCATTAAAAGTAGATTGATTTACTATTGGATTTTTCCATAGACGAATTCTAATGGTATTACAACCTGCATTTTTTAAAGTTGTTAATGCATCTTGAGCGACACCATTATTTTTGTAAATAGTACCTTCGCTTTCAATTAAAGGTAAAAATGACATGTCAGCAGCGCGAATAAAATCAGGTATAGGAGTTGGAACTGGTGTCGGTGTGGGTTGAGCATCATTACTTGACGAACATGATGCTAATAAAAAACTGAAAATTAAAATAAATAGCTTTTTCATATATGTAAAATTTATTTTTTAGCGGTCATATAGGGTATCGCCTTTTTTATTTATTGGTGTTTGCTTGCGCAAACTTGATGTTAATGGCGATTTCATAGGTTATATTTTTTCAAATTTGAATGTGATTTTATGGTAATACACTTCGTCTTTTTTGAAAACTGCAATTGGAAAATGTTGATGATTTGGCGCATCAGGAAAATTTTGTGCTTCAAAACAGGTACCACATAATGGATGGTAACTCGCATTTTCCTTTCCTTTGATTTGATTAAAACAATTCCCTCCAACATAAATATGAACTGCAGATTGGTTGGTAAAAATAGGCATTTTAAATTATTCTTTTTTACAAATTAAAACAGCCGAAACAGCATTTCTGTAAGTTTATCGTTAGTAATTTAAAATTACAAATTTTTAACTTTATACACTTTTTTAGTACAGTATCTTACACACTTTTTAATACACTACCAATTAAAATGTGATTATTTTGGATACTATACCATTTATCATCTAAAAGTAAAAACCTCCTCAGTTTTTCCTGAGGAGGCTTTAAACTATTTAGTTTTTGTTTAAAAACTATCTTTTAATTACACGTAGTGTTTTAGTGTTAGACTCTTGAGATACAATTACATTGTAAACCCCAGATGGATATTGGTTTCCTAATTCAAAGTTTTGAATATCAGAAGCATTTATCATTTTGTCTTCTACTAATTTTCCTATCATGTCGTAAACTCTAACTTGAATACTTGCTTCGCTATTAGTTTTTACATCCAACTTGAAGTTTTCTGCAAATGGGTTTGGATAAGCCAAAGCTTCAAATACATTTGCTATTTCTAATTGAACATCTGATGCTATAGCTCTTGCTTGCATTGGAGTTTTAAATGTACATGCTTTACTGTATGGCCCAAAATTTGGCTCATTTGGTAACTTAACTGCAACTTGTACAGAATAAATAGCTCCATTTGGAACTAATCCAGGGAAGTTGTTTAATGTAAAACGATTTAATGTGTTATCAAAGAATGTATCATAATCAACACCATTATAAACTCTAAATCGGTACATTGTTGCTCCACTAACTCCGTCTGCAATAATTAACTCAGAGTTACTAGTAACTTGATAGTTATTACATTGAACCGATCTAACTTGTGTAGTTGGATAAGCTGGTGTATTGATATTACATGGTGTACCATAAGGTAAGAAGGTACCATTAGTATTTCTTAATGAAACTTCTACTCTATAAGTACTTGCAAACAAGATACCTGACAATTGCGTCATGTTGAACTTATTCATACCTTGAGTAATTTCTTGTGAAGCTCCTGTTGGAACACCTGCAATTACTCTTGTAACTCTAAATCTGTATGCAGTAACATTAGAAATGGCTCCTGCATTAATCCATTGGTTCATAGCTGTTAAGGTACTTCCACACTGAGCGCCAATTGTTGAAACTGGATTTGGTGTGTTTACATAACAAGCAGGACCATAGAACGATTGCCATACACCATTCATTCTAACAGCTACTTCAAACATGTATCTTGAGTTATAAGTCGTTCCTGGAACGTTAGCTAAAGAAATATTATTCACTGGTCGGTCAATGATAACTGGTGCAGCAATTGGTGCATTAGTATTCATATCTACATTAGTGATTTTGAATCTGTAACCTTGAGCGGAATTAGACCATGTAGCAGTAACAGTTGAGTGCCAACCTGAAAGAGTTGTACCACATGTTGCTGGAACAATAGTTGAACAATTTGTATTAACTAGTAAAACTACACTTGCACCACTTGATGGAACTAAAGGACAACTTGGCGTTACGTCAACTCTTGTTACACTTGTAACAACAACTGATTGACCAGTTGTAGCCAAGAATACTTCAAATGTACCAACACCAGAAGCATTAGCAACAACGTTAGCTGGTGTTTGTGCAACACCTCCTAAAGTATAAGCAATTGTAGAAGTACTGTTAGCTACTAATCCAGAAACTGTTAAAATAGCATTTGTATTTAAACAAGCTGTAGTTGTTGAAATTGAACCATATGTTACTGAATTAACAGTAACCATTACTACATTACTTGTTGCTGAAGAACAAACTCCACTAGTAACAACAGCTTGATAATACGTTGTAGAAGTTAAACTTCCTGTATTAAGTGTAGCTGATGTTGCACCTGATATGTTAGACCAAGTTGTTCCGTTAGCAGATTGTTGCCATTGGATTGAACCAAC
>CANGUP010000219.1 GCA_947457105.1 Flavobacteriaceae bacterium | reverse complement strand
TTTTCGATGGTTGAAACGTTCTTTTGCTCATTGCTTTTTATCTTTAAAATCGTATAATAATCTTTTCTTGAGGTCTTTTTTAAACCGAGTGCAAATATACAACGATTTTTATTACTTGCAAGTAGTTTTTTAAAAATATTTTAATTTCTATTTATTATCTTTGCAAACTTAAAAATACACTATTATGTTTCACAGAAATATCAAACTTATTTTAACAGGTTTAATCTTTATCGCCGCTATATGGCAGTTTACAATTTCAGAAATCGGAAATGGAATTTTCCTTATCTTATTGTCATTAATTCCTTTGTTTCTTTATTTTAAAAATGAATATATTTTAATGGCCTTCTTGCAGTTACGTAAACAAAACTTTGAAGGTGCTAAAAAATGGTTAGCCAAAATAAAAAATCCTGAGACTGCTTTGGTACAAAAACAACAAGGATATTACAACTACCTTCAAGGATTAATGTTATCACAAACTAATTTAATTCAAGCCGAAAAATACTTCAAGAAAGCAATTGAATTGGGTTTAAATATGGACATGGATTTAGCTGTAGCAAAATTAAATCTAGCTGGTGTAGCAATGTCTAGAAGAAGAAAACTAGAAGCAACAAACCTTATCAACGAAGCTAAAAAGCTAGACAAACAAGGAATGCTTAACGATCAGATAAAAATGATGAAAGAACAGATGAAGAAGATTTAGTATTCAGTTGGCATTGTTCGGTATTCAGTTATAATTATGCTGAAATAAAAAAGTTCGCAAAAATTGCGAACTTTTTTATGTTTAAAACATTTCTGCCAACTGAACTCTGAACACAGGCAACTGACTAATAACCTTCGGTTGGAATTTCAATCAAATACTTTTTCTTAGTTGCGTTAACTAATTTCTTGTCTCGCAACCAAGGATTGTGGATTTTTAAAATTTTGTAATTGATTCCTTGTGATTTTGCAAATGTTGCTAAATCAGTTATAGAACTATCAACTTCAACAGTTTTAGTTGGAATGTTATCATACAATTCATATTTTGAAACGTCAAAACCATAAAGTGATGGGTTTTTCATTATTTCTTTCAAAGCTAATATTCTGAAAACATATCTTGATGTTTCATCAGTTAACAATAAATCATAATAATCTGTAACTTGTTGCTCTGTAATTTTATTGTTTACACCTGTCATTCCACCATTATATGATGCTGCTGCAAGTGTCCAATTTCCGAATTTTTCTTTGGCTTTCAACAAATATTTGCAAGCTGCTTCGGTAGATTTTTGAAGATGGTAACGTTCGTCAACACCATCATTAACTTCAATTCCCTTTTCTTTAGCAGTATCTGGCATAAATTGCCAAACACCTCTTGCTCCTGCTGAAGAAACCGCATTAGTTAATGAACTTTCAATAACTGCTAAATATTTAAAATCATCTGGGACTCCATATTGTTTTAAAATAGGCTCAATAACAGGAAAAGCTCTATTAGCACGTTTTATAATTAGTATTGTAGAAGAATGTAAATTAGCATTGATTAATAATTCTCTATCAAATCGCTCTTTTACGTCGGCTATTTGTAATGGTGTTTTTTCTCCTGCAAAATCAATTTTTGCTGGAAAATATTGAGAAGTTCCTTCTTTAAATTGTTTTTCCTTTTGCTCACCCGAAGTTGCATAAATAAATACTCCACTTGCTAAAACTAAAAGTGCCATAGCACCTAAAATCTGTATCTTTTTCATAACTCAAAATGTATATTATTCAAAGCTACAAAAATCAATCCAAAATCAAAGTCATTCTAAAATTATCTTTGGTAAATTTGTGTTAAACCATCTATATTTACTTAGAATCATAGCATGAGTTCCTCCTTTTACATTAATAAAACTTTTAATGTGTTTGGCAGGAAAAACCTCATCAGCATCTCCATGAATATGAACAACTTCGATATCAATTTTAGTTCTATTCCAACAAATCATTTGCTCAATTGCCCAATCTAAGTATTCTTTATTGCGCATATGAAGGTATTTTTCGTAAAGTTTCAATTTCTTTTTTAAAGTGTCACCAAAAGCGTATTTGGTGAATAGTTCAACATCTTGAAGCAATCCTGTAGGAAGTAATTTATAGGCTTTAGTAGTTTTAGCAATTTTCATCCTTCGAGGTAATTCATTATTACTGCGAACGCTTGAAACGATAATTATTTTTTTAGTAGTAAGAAACTGTTTCATTTCTTGAACTAAAACGCCTCCAAAGGAAACTCCAATCAAAACCGCATTATCATGAGTTACTTTTTTTGCCATACGTTTGGCATAATCAATAAGTAATTCATTCTTTTCTGGCAGAAACCAGTGTAATAAATGTACTTCGAAAGTGTCTTTTGGCAAATCAATCATTTCAAAGATTGTTGGACTTGCCGCTAGACCTGGCATAAAATAAACGTGTATCTTACTCATATTTTAACTTATTTCGGTGGCTTTATCCATATTTTATTCCGAAATTTGCATAAAATTAATTTATTTATCCCACTTATACATGAACTTAGAGTTAATTTTAGAAAAAATGGAAATTAAAGACAATACATTCGCTAGACAGTTTGAAACTTTGGTCGATGGTAAGTTAGTTTCTATTGAATATTCGTTTCAAGAAAAAAAGATTTTCCTAACAAGAATCAATACTTTTGATGGATTTGACAATGAAGAATTTATCAATGATTTATTGAAGATTATTATGGAAATTGCATACGAGCGTAAATTAAAAGTGGTTCCTATTCTTCCTAAAATTGCATTGTTTTTTAGAAAAAATACAACTTATAGAGATTTATTACCACCGGGAATTAAAATTTAGATTACTGATTTCAGGTTGCAGATTTCAGGTTGCAGATTTCAGATTAAAAAATTCCAAATTCCAATAGTTTAAGCTTGGAATTTGGAATTTTTGTTTTGGAATTTTATTTTTTATCTTTATCAAATGAATTCCGAAGAACTAAACCTAAATATAATTTCATTTTTTGAAAACATCCAAAAATATTATGGTTGCAAAACCGAAATTACAGAAGGATTATTTTCAGAATTAGAAGATTTAGATGCCAATCTTACTACATGGAATTTATCTGAATTTGATTTAATTCGTTCTGCATATCGTAACAATGGCAAACGATTTATGTTTGAAGGAAACTCCATGTACTATGAGATTTCTGGCGAAAGAATCATCGATTTCAAACAACCAGGAAGAAATAAATATGAATTTATTGAACAATACAGCGAATCAGTTTTTAGGATTACTAAACTTCGTTTTCACTACAAATATTAGTTTTCAGCCACAGATTCACAGATTTTTTTTATCTTGGATTGTGAATCTGTATTATTTTTTAAAAACTATAATCAGTGAATCAGTGGCAAAATTTACACTAAGCTATTTAAAAACTCCATTCTTACACTTCCATCTTCATCAATTCTTGTCAAATTGATTTCGTGCAAAGTATTTACTAATTCTGGATTCCAAGGTGTTTTAA
>CANGUP010000218.1 GCA_947457105.1 Flavobacteriaceae bacterium | reverse complement strand
TAGAAATACTGGAATTGAAAAAGCGTCGACCAACTACATCACGTTTCTTGATGGTGACGATTTATGGAAACCAACTTTTTTAGAAACCATTCATCGGTTAATAATAAATTTTCCTGAAGCAAGAATTTTTGCAACCAATTATGAAGAAATTTATCCTACTAAAACTTTTAAACCCTATAATGGCTCGTTTAATTTAGCAGAAAATTATGAAGGATATATCAATTTTTTTAAGTTAAATATTGGTCAAGGAATTTACAATCATGGCAGTGTTTGCATTCACAAAGAAGTATATGAGAAAGTAGGAAATTATGATGAAAATATTGATTTTTCTGAAGATATTGATTTTAATATTAGATCCAATTTTCATTTTAAACTTGCTTATTCATCAACAATCGGAATGAGTTATTTAATGCAAGTTGAAAATCAAATTACAGCAACATCTATAATTAATAAAAAACTTCCTGATTATAACAAATACAAGCCATTTGAAGAAAAAAATACAGAAGTTACGGATTATATAAATTTTGAAAAGTATGTTTTGGCAAAAAAACTTAAACTTTATGGCGATAAAAATTTAGCAGCTTCAATAATTAAATCTATAAACATCTCAAAACTCAATTGGAAACAGAAAATTTTATTAAAATTGCCACAGTCTGTGTTAATTACAATTGATAAAATAAAATCATTTTTGATAAAAAAAGGAATAAAAATGGCTACTTATTCGAATTGATGTATGCTATAAAAGACTTGTATTTTCTGATATAATCGTCTTCATCATAAACTTCTGATGCTAGAACTAAACACACTGCACCAGAAGAGAAATTTTCCAATTCACGCCAAATATTATTAGAAATCAACAATCCTTTATCAGGTTTATTCATTGTGATAACTTGTTGATTTTTACCATCTTTTAAAACAACATCAAAACTTCCTGAAATAGCTATTAGAATCTGATTTAGTTTTTTATGTGCATGTCCGCCACGCTTACATGTACTTGGAATATCATACAAATAATACACTCTTTTGATGTCAAAAGGAACTACACCATTTTCAAGCACAGCAATGTTTCCTTCTCTATTTAATATTTTGGGAATATCAATTAACTTAACGTTCATTTTTAAATTGTTTAAAAAGTGATAACCATTGATTTCCAATGTTTTCAACTTCAAATTTTGATATACTTGTTTTGCAATTGCTTTTACAATGTAAATATAAGTTTTTATCCTCATAAAATGTATTCATTGAAGCAATCATAGCCTCTTTATTTTGATTTTCTACTAGCAAACCATTTTGCAAATGATTGATAATTTCTGAAGGTCCGGTTTCACAATTATAAGCTACAATAGGTGTTTCACAAGCTAAAGACTCTATTAAAACCATTGGTAAACCTTCATATTTGCTAGTAAGCACCATGAAAAGTGCTTTTGAATAATAAGCGAATGGATTTTCTACATTTCCTTTAAAAATGATGTTCTCCTTCTGCCCTATTCTATCAGCTAAATCGATCCAATCTTGTTTTAATTTTCCGTCTCCTAAAATAATAAGCTTGATGTTTTTATCTGGTAAATTTGATTTAGAATAACATTCAATAATATGGTCAAATTGCTTTATGTTTTTATTCATACTTCCAGCAGCAACAATGAAATCTTCTTCAAAATCAATACTTTCTGATTTAATTTCTTTTATTTTTTTAAAATCAATTGGATTGTAAATTTGATGGATGTTTTTAAAATTATATTCCGTTTTAATCTTCTCTTCAATTCCTTTAGAAACAGCAATTAATTGTTTGCTATTTTTATACAGTAAATTGGCTAAAAACTTATTTTTAGGTATATAAGAATCTAGTTTATTACTGTGAATCGTTTGAATATGATTTTTGTATAAATAATTGTGAATAATAAACTCTTGCCAAAAAAAATGTTTGTCTCTAAAATCTATTATAAAATCAAAATTATGGTCTTTTAAATATTTTTTTAAGTGCAAAAATCTTTGAATTCTGTTTACAAATCCAAATCTACTTGAACTGTATTTGGCTAAATGCATTACTTCACCAGAATAATCATATTCTATTTTACCTGCAAAAACTAAATGATGAACTTCAAAACCTTGATTAACAAAAAAATGAGACAAATTCGCTGCACATCGTTCTGCTCCACCATCAGAAAGAGTTACAGTTACAAGGCAGATTTTATAAGATGTTCGGTTTTGAGTCAATTTTTTGTATTTTAGCAAATGTAAATAAAACTTTTAAATGCGCATATTACTTGTTGGTGAGTTTAGCCGATTACATAATTCTCTCAAAGAAGGATTACTAAAATTAGGACACGAAGTGGTCATAGTTAGTAACGGTGATGGCTTTAAAAATTATCCATCAGATTATTCCAATAGAGCATTTTGGTGTGAGAGCAAATTAGGAAATCTACCACGACAGTTGATATATAGAATAACAAAATTTGATATCTCAAAAATTGAACGTGGCCTTCGTTTCTATTTCCTTCTAAATAAATTAAAAGGTTTTGATTGTGTACAATTAATCAATGAAGCTCCTATTCAAACTACTGCTAAATTTGAATTACATTTATTAAAAAAACTCTTCAAACAAAACCACAAATTCTTCTTGTTATGCAGTGGTGTTGATTATATTATTTTGAATCACATGCTCGAAAAAAAGGAACGTTATTCGATAATGAATCCTTATTTTGATGGAACTAAAGAAATAAAAGAACAATATAAATGGATGTTTGATTTTAATTCAAAAACTCACATCAAAATCCATAAATTTCTTTCAAAGAACATAAATGGTATTATTGCAAGTGATTTGGATTATGTTAATCCATTGAAAGATAATCCAAAGTTTTTAGGAATGATTCCAAATCCTGTTAACATTTCAAAAATTAACCACATTGAAAATCCAATAGAAGGTAAAATAGTTATTTTCTTGGGAATTAACATAGGAAATTCATACAGTAAAGGAATTCATTTATTTGAAGAAGCATTAGAAATTATCAAACAAAAATATGCTGATAAAGTTGAAGTTATTGTCACAAGAAATATTCCCTATCAAGACTATATAAAACAGTTTAATAAGGCACATATTGTTTTGGATCAAATCTATGCTTATGATCAAGGTTATAATGCGTTGGAAGCTATGGCTAAAGGAAAAGTAGTATTTACTGGTGCCGAAAAAGAATTTGAAGACTATTACAGTTTAACAGAAAAAGTAGCTGTGAATGCGTTGCCAAATGTCGAAAATCTAGTAACTGAACTATCCTTTTTAATTGAAAATCCAAATGAAATTCAAGCTATTGGAATTCGTGCAAGAGCATTTGTAGAAAAAGAACATAATTACATTAAAGTTGCTGAAAAATATTTGAAAGCATGGGAGAATTAAAAAAAATAGATGGTTACTTTCTGCTTTTTAACTTCATAGTCATATTTTATTGCTTGGTTTTAGCTCACATTGGATTTGAATTTTGGGATACTGGTTATATTC
>CANGUP010000217.1 GCA_947457105.1 Flavobacteriaceae bacterium | reverse complement strand
CATAAATCTATCAATACCCAAGAAAATGCTTTATTTATATCATCATCAGCGGAATCTTGCTGATAAAGTCTAAGAGCCAATTGATAAGCTTCTTCGAGTCTTCCCTCTTTTCTCAAAGCATATATTGGTGTGGAAGGACGTTCTTCCCTATAATTATTACTTATTCTGTTATTCCAAGACATATCTTTTTGATTATTGTCAATAGTAAATCTGAAGAATTCTCTAATACTTCAATTTTGGTAAAAAATCCTTTTGTATGATTGTTTTCGCTTGTACCGTACCAAACTCTAAAAATCAGATTGTCCTTTTCAGAAGATGCACGAAAAATATCTTGATTATTATGGCTTTGTATGATTTTAAGGATAATGTTTTCATTCTCGCAATTTTTAAACCAGGCAGAATAAATTTCTTCTCTAAAATCCTTTGGTAATTCTGGTTTATCATCATTAATTGAAATAATGCTTTGTTTTTGGTTTAAACAATCTTCAATACAAGTTTTTACGATGATTTCATCTGCACCATGCAGTTTGTCAATACGAATGTTACTAACAGCATTATTATCCTTTTCGCCTTTGTTATCTATATTCAGAATTAATTGATTTTTATCACTTTTTGGGATAGAGTAGAATGCTTTTGTTAAGTGTTCAGAATACCTTTTTGAGCTTTCAAGTAAATATCCTTTTTCTTCCAATAATTTTGAAATTTCACAAATAGTCCCTAATACATTTTGGTTTTCAATTAATTTAACTTTATCTGAATATTTTGTTTCAACTTCGTAATTTTCAAAAATGAGGAATTGTTTTGATTTTATGGAAACACCACTTGCAGAATTGTCTTCAAATACACAATCCATAAAAGGATTTATTCTTTTAGGCGAAGTGATATTGACGATTTTTCCAGCTGTAACACCGCTGAACAGCCAGCGGAAGTAACTATCGTTTGTGATTCCATCATTTTCTTTTCGATGTCCTTTTATTATAATTTCATTATAATTCGAACCTATTGCTTTATGAACCGTTATTGCCCAACCGTATTTAACAAAAACAGCATTTACAAATGGGTTAGAATCCTTGATTTGAAAAAAAAGTTTCTTAGAGTATTTTTTGTAATAGCCTGCAAGTAAGTTTCTTGAATTTCTGCTTGTTTCAACTTTTTCTTTCTTTTCTTTTGGTAAATTGTAGTTCTTGACTAGTACTTTTATTGCTTCTTTTTCTTCACTGGTAAGGTCCCTGTATTGGTTGTCTTGTAATAATTGCTTGTACTCTTGGCTATCTTCAAATTTTTGTTTGCGTTTTTCATCATTAATTTTTGAATTTACAAAAACTCTAAAAGCAATTTGCTCTTCTTTTGTTAAGTCATCTTCGCTATTAAAATAATTATCCAAAATCCAAATATCAGTTTCAGGCAAGCCTACCAAACTCAAACATTTTACTTTTATTTTGGAAAAGGATAAGACTATTGGATTTGGTGCTTGACGAATTTTAATTGGTTCTTGAAGTGTTTCTTTAACTGCAAGCACAGTTAGAAACATTCCATTTACAATTCGTCTTGGAATTTGGAAACCGCTTTCATCGGGAATAGAAACGTTGTTGTTTACAATAAGTAAATCACCAAACCCCAAAACTTCTCCATTTTTAAGACATTGTATTTTAATCCACTTGTTAGTTTTCAAGCAATCCTTTTTCGAATAGAATAAAACTGCGTTGTCTGGTTCATTCGAAAATGGCTTAGAAAACCACAATTGTAGATTTTGAATTCTTTGGTTATCGTCTTGTAAATTAATTAAAGTTGTTTCATCAAAACTATAATTCAAATTATTAAAAAGCGATTTTTCAATGCTGGTTGCTAAATCAATTCGCAATTTTTCATTTCCGTCTGTAAAATTGTTGTCTATTGGTTTGCGATAGTGTTTAATTTTTTCTTTATCATACAATTCAGACAAGGCTCCCAGATTCAATGCAGAATCTTCGTCTTTTCCAAATGCTAAAGAATATGGGTCCCCAATAAACACAATTTTGCGGTTGCTTTCAGGATTTAGAAATTTGATAATATCTTCTAATAATCGACCCGAACCAAAACGCAATAATTCAGATTGACTTAAACTGCGACTTACTAAATGAGCTTCGGTAATAACAACCAATGCTTTTTCGTCAATATCTTTGCTTGATTTTAAAGGTATAACCTCCAGCAACTCTTCTTCTAGTTCTTCTTTGTCTGAATCTTCATTTTGTCCTTCAATATCAGAACCACCATAAATGACACTGTAAATTCCTTCTGTTTCTATATTGCTCCTTCTTTGGATTTTCTTACTAATTCTTGCAGAATGTGACCATTTTTCAATTTGGGGGATATTGTGATTCACAGCTTCGTTAGTAATAAATCGCAACCAAGAATCTCTATCTTCAGCATTCATAGATTCTAAGACGAGAATTCCACCATTTTCTTCCTTGAGAAAATCAACAATGTTTTGCTCAACATCATTGTCAATTTCTGTTACCTGCTTTTCAATGATTTGTTCAGGTATAGGAATTTCAATGTTTTTAATCCATTTTTCGGCAGGAAAGATGCTTTTAATAACTTTTGCATTTTCTTCTCTGTAGGAGTTTTCACTTGCAAAGTCGTAAAGAAAATTACCTAAGTCCGATTCTTGGATAAGTTTATAATAGGGTAGATTTCTTGGAACTTCATTATGGATTTCAATTGGTCCAGAAAATATATTTGCAATACAAACTCTTGCAGGGTTTATCCCGTCAAAATATTTGTTTTTCTCAACTAATTCTCTAAAAGCATTGCGATAAGAAACCAATTGTCTAAATGGATTGATAAAATTCGCACCTGCTTTTATTTCTAATCTACTTCTGTCCTTTGGACTTTCATTATGCCATTTTGTTGAATGGAATTCATTTTCATTTGGAGGTAATTTGATTATTCCTTTATAATCTTTGAAATCAATCAGAATTAGTCCGTTGTTATAATATAAAATGGCATCAGCACGGAAACGAGAATATGATTCATTGAATGGATTTCCAATCAATAAGCCATTATAACCAAACTTGTCAAAAGTTGCTTCAATTATATTTACAACTCTACGAAACTGTTCATTTTCGTGGGTATGCCCCGTTCTGTTATTTAATATTTCAAGCATTGTCAGAGTCTAGTTGTTGTTGTGTGGGTTGGGGCAAAAGCAAATGTGCTGCATTGCGTTGGCTTTGAGCTTGGGGATGCAGCTCTTTTGATTTTGCTGAAGCGTTGGCATTTTGTCTTGCATTTTTCTGTTCGTTTATTGTCGGTCGTGTCGTCTTTTAGGGTGAGGCATAACGGTTTGGCGCTTGACGCAGTGGCGGGTTTCGGAGCACAAAACTGTCAATACACCACAAAAGTTGATGCGAGGTAGAGTGTTCAATTAACCACGACACCCGCCATTGAGCCAAACGCCTGTTATGTGCCGTTTTTATTGTCAAGTAGTGTATTTAGTTTGTTATTAAATTCTTTTGTTTTGTTG
>CANGUP010000216.1 GCA_947457105.1 Flavobacteriaceae bacterium | reverse complement strand
TCAGGTTGCAGATTTCAGATTAAAAAATTCCAAATTCCAATAGTTTAAGCTTGGAATTTGGAATTTTTGTTTTGGAATTTTATTTTTTATCTTTATCAAATGAATTCCGAAGAACTAAATCTCAACATTATTTCATTTTTTGAAAACATCCAAAAATATTATGGTTGCAAAACCGAAATTACAGAAGGGTTATTTTCAGAATTGGAAGATTTAGATGCCAATCTTACTACATGGAATTTATCTGAATTTGATTTAATTCGTTCTGCATATCGTAACAATGGCAAAAGATTTATGTTTGAAGGAAACTCAATGTACTATGAAATTTCTGGCGAAAGAATCATAGATTTCAAACAACCAGGAAGAAATAAATATGAATTCATAGAACAATACAGTGAATCGGTTTTTAGGATTACTAAAATTAGGTTTAACTATAAGTATTGAGGATTGTAAAATGTTTATTGTAAAAATTGTATAACGTAAAAATCTCTAATTGGTTAGAGATTCCTACGGCTTGATTAAAATGTCGCTTAACTTCTTATAGTCTTTACAATATACAGCAATACAATATACAATTTTTCAAAATTACACGTTTACACTCAAAAACTCCATTCTTACACTTCCATCTTCATCAATTCTTGTCAAATTGATTTCGTGCAAAGTATTTACTAATTCTGGATTCCAAGGTGTTTTAACTTTTACGTAATTTTCTGTAAATCCGTGAATATAACCTTCCTTATTTTCACCTTCAAACAAAACAGTTCTGTTGGTTCCAATTTGGTTTTCGTAAAAAGCACGGCGTTTTTTAACTGACAATCCACGTAGCATTTTACTTCTTTTGGAACGCACATTCATTGGAACTACTCCTTCCATAAAAGCAGCTTCGGTATTATCTCTTTCAGAATAAGTAAAAACATGTAAGTAAGAAATATCCAACTCATTTAAGAAATTATATGTTTCTAAGAAATGTTCATCGGTTTCACCTGGAAAACCTACAATTACGTCAACACCAATACAAGCATGAGGCATAACTTTTCTGATGTTTTTAACTCTATCAACATAAACTTCACGTTGGTAACGACGCTTCATTTTTCCCAAAATTTCATTACTTCCAGATTGCAACGGAATGTGAAAATGAGGAACAAAAGTTCTACTTTTTGAAACAAAGTCGATTGTTTCGTTTTTCAACAAATTAGGTTCAATAGATGAAATCCTAAGACGCTCAATTCCTTCTACTTCGTCTAATGCTTTTACTAAATCTAGAAAAGTATGTTCGTGTTTTTTGTTTCCGAATTCACCTTTTCCATAATCGCCAATATTTACTCCTGTAAGAACAATTTCTTTAATACCTTGTTGCGAAATTTCAAAGGCATTTTTCAATACATTTTCCAAAGAATCACTTCTAGAAATTCCACGCGCTAATGGAATGGTGCAATACGTACATTTGTAATCGCAACCATCTTGCACTTTTAGAAAAGCACGTGTTCTATCGCCAATTGAATAACTTCCTACATAGAAATCGGCTTCTTCGATTTCGCACGAATGCACTTCGCCCATATCATTTTTGGACAAGTCATTAATATAATCGGTGATTTTAAATTTTTCAGTAGCACCAAGAACTAAGTCAACACCATCAACGGCAGCAAGTTCTTCTGGTTTTAACTGCGCATAACAACCAACGGCAGCAACAAAAGCTTTATCGTTGAGTTTCATGGCTTTTTTTACTATTTGCTTGAATTGTTTGTCGGCATTTTCTGTAACCGAACATGTATTGATGACATACATATCAGCAACTTCTTCAAAATCTACTCTATCAAAACCTTCGTCTTGAAAATTACGTGCAATAGTTGACGTTTCTGAGAAGTTCAACTTGCATCCTAAAGTGTAGAATGCTACTTTTTTTCTGTTTTCCATAAGTAAACTCAATTAATGAAATCGTTGTCAAAAAATTGAGAGTGCAAATTTAAGTAATTTTAAATCAAAACGTAAACTACATATTTGATTTTCTTTAAAATAAAATAGCACGTAAATTATACAATATCTTAAAATGATTATGTAATATTTCTAATTTATAAAAAGTGAATTTTACATTGTTAAAAAATTAATATTATGATAGTAGAAATAGCAAACGAAGGAAAAAAATTTATTGGTTTTAGAGCTGTTGGCGATGTAAATGCTGATGATTTTACAACTGTAGTTATTCCAAAAGTTGAAGCTTTTGTAGCTAAATATGACACTTTAAATTATCTTTTACAAATTGAAACCGAATTATCAAATTTTACAGTTGGTGCTTGGCTTCAAGATGCCGTTTTAGGAATAAAAGTCTTTTCAAAATGGAACAGAGCCGCAATTATAACCGACACTCAAGACATCAAAATTTTCACTGAACTTTTTAGCAAAATTATGATTGGAGAATTTAAATGCTTTAATCATGACGAATTGAATGCTGCTATTACTTGGGTTTCTGAAGAAGATAAAAAAGAATAATCTCAAAATTTAAAAACAAAAAAACACATAACATTAACGCTATGTGTTTTCTATTTATACTGGTTAAATAATTTACTCTTTTCTATATTTTTTAGTTTCTTCAAAAATGTGTTCCAATATTTTAGCATCTTCTTCTGTAAAATCTACGTGACGACGTGACATTACAATTTTAGCAGTTTGAAATGCTTTTGAAGTTAAGTAAGTTGTAAAACCTGAAGCGCCACCCCAAGAAAAACTTGGAACAAAATTTCTGGGAAAACCACTACCGAAAATATTAGAAGAAACTCCTACAACAGTTCCTGTATTAAACATGGTGTTGATGCCACATTTGCTGTGATCACCCATCATTAATCCGCAGAATTGTAATCCTGTTTTGGCAAAACCTTCTGTTTCATAACTCCACAGACGCACTTCTTCGTAGTTATTTTTTAAATTAGAATTATTACTATCGGCTCCAATGTTACACCATTCGCCTAAAACAGCATTTCCTAAAAACCCATCATGTCCTTTATTTGAATATCCAAAAAGTACTGAATTATTAACCTCTCCTCCAATTCTTGAATGTGGTCCGACAGTAGTTGCTCCATAAACTTTTGTAGCCAATTTTACTTGTGCTTCTTCACACAAAGCGAATGGTCCACGAATGACAGAACCTTCCATTATTTCGGAGTTTTTTCCTATATAAATTGGTCCTGTTGAAGCGTTTAGTGTTACAAATTCTAGCTTTGCTCCTTCTTCAATAAAAATATTTTTTGGTGATAAAACATTAACACTTTTTGGAATTGGTAGCGATGATCTACCTTCAGTAATTAGATCAAAGTCTTCTCTAATTGCAGCATCATTTTTAGCAAAAATATCCCATGTATTTTCAACTGTTAGGCAATCTTCGTTGAATTCTATAATTTCGTAGGTATCAAAATCTATTTCTTCTTGAGTATCGTTAGTATAAAAAGCAATTACTGCATCACCTTTAAAAATTGCCTGATTTTTTTCTAAACTTTTAACCATTTCTGATAAAATAGCATT
>CANGUP010000215.1 GCA_947457105.1 Flavobacteriaceae bacterium | reverse complement strand
TGTTTGGCTCCTAAAACCTTCAAACCATTTATCAAAGCTCCGGCAGAAGTAACAATTGGAGTAGGAAAATCGTTAGCAATAGTTTCTTGATGTAAATTTACTTCCGAAACGCAATGATATCCACGACCCATACTCATTATCGCTACCAAACAAGCATATCCCATAACATCAACATGAGCATCTGAAAGTTCTTGTGCACATTTTAAACTCATGGCATCCATTGCTTCGAGTTCTTCTTTAGTTACTTTTTTCATTCGCATTCTACTGCTGTGAAACGTAAAACGCTCTGGCAAAATGGTTTCACGTGAACGGAAGATTGCTGGTATTTCGGTTTCCATCGTTACGTTTGAAGATGGAACTATTTGGCCTATTCTGTATTTCATTTTTATTTATTTAACCGCGAAGAAACAAAGGTTTTCGCAAAGTTCGCAATGTCTTTTTTCTTTTCTCTTTATTCTGTAATCTTAATTTTAAATCTCTTTTACCTTATTAACAATAGTTCCAATTCCTTCAACAGTTGCTTCTACAACATCGTCATCGTACAACCATTCTTGAGGATTTCTTCCTGCGCCAACACCTGCTGGAGTTCCTGTTGCAATAATGTCTCCTGGTTCTAAAGTAAAAACGATACTCAAATCTTCAATTAAATCATTGATGTTGAATAATAAGAATTTTGTATTTGAATTTTGCTTTTCAATTCCGTTTACTTTTAAAGATAAATTCAAATTGTGTGGGTTTTCTATTTCGTCTTTAGTAACCAAAATTGGTCCCATTGGTGCAAAAGTGTCTTGACCTTTTGATACAATCCACTGTCCTTCACGACGGCAATCACGAGCTGAAATATCATTAATAACGGTATAACCAAATACATAATCCATTGCATCGGCTTTAGGAACATATTTTCCTTTTTTACCAATAACAACTGCCAATTCCACTTCCCAATCTAATTGTTCGGTTAGTTTAGTGTTTTTTATGATTTCAGTATTTGTTGCTGTTACCGTTGTTGGAGGTTTTGAAAATATGATTGGTTTTTGAGGTAGTTTTCCAGTTGTGTCTAATGTTCTTGCGCTTTCTGCAACGTGTTCAGTATAGTTTAAACCAATTCCGATAATGTTTTTGCGAGGTTTTGGAATAGGAGCAAGGAACGTTACTTCGTCAATTTCATAAGAGATTTCATCAAAAAACGATGGTTCTGTTTCAGCAATCATATCGTTAAGTTCTTCAACCAATTCAAATCCCATGTCGATTAGTTCTAACATTGAAGTTGGTAACGGAAAGTTTGAAATTTCTCCAAAATCTTCCATATCAATTACTTGATTATTGTGTAGGAATCCTAATCTTGGTTCGGTGTCGTTTGTTTTGTAGGTAAGTAGTTTCATGTTTTTTTATGTTTCAAAGTAGCAAAGTATTTTATTGATTTTTGTAATTTTTATAGATATTAATTGAAATAATTAATGACCACCATACAATACCAATATATCCTAAAAATATTGCAAAATCGTCTTTTTGTTGTATTAGATAAATACTTATAATAAAAAATATAATTGTAACAATATTAATTGAATTATAAAATAATTTTAAAAGTTTCATTTGTAAGTTCATTAAGTTTCAAAGCAACTAAGTAGTAAATTTATTAATTTTCAATACTTATTTCATTGATTTGACCTTCTTTATTTTTTGTTTTTAAGATATATCTATCTTTATTTTTCCATTCTTTTTTAAGTTTTAAAAAATCACAAAGAGAAATATTACTAATATCTATTTCATCAATACTAATTACTTCATCACCAGTATTCATTAACATTTTAAGTTTTTCATCCCATATCAAACCGACAACTACTTTGTTATTTTGTACAGAACTATAAAACTTAGGTGTTTTTTCTTTCACATCAATAGTTTTGGTAGATTCAAAATAGAATTTTTTATTTAAAAAATCTAAAGTTACATCTCCATATTTCAGAATATCTAATCCAATTCTTGAGTTATTGTCTGTTGTTGTTGTAACCATAATATTATTGATGATTTGCTGGTTTAAGTTAGCGTTTTTAATTTCGAGTAATTTTTGTTCACTGCTATTGCCAACACCAAAAAGACCTGCATCTCCAATACCTACAGCAGAAGATAAAGCATCAAAAATTTTATTTTTTTCAAAAATCATATAAGCTCTTTTAGACATATCATAAAAGCCATCCATTCCAGTATCCACAAGAACCATGTCAGAAGCCTTTTCTGAGTTTTTACCTACGAATTTTAATTCTACATACGGTGATTTTTGATTTCCAAATAATTTCATCTTAATTGGTTTTTTATCAATATTTAATGATTTTATTTTATTGGTGATAATAATAGATTTATTTGCACCATTTATCTTAATAATAGAATTTCTAAATAAATTACTACCTATAAAACCATCAATTTTATAACAACTAAGTAAATTATGTTCTTCAAAATTATAAATTAAACCCGCTTGATTTTCAAAACTAAGGTTACCAATTTTTAGTTGAGGAACCACGGCGAATTTCATTTTTTGATCTTGATTGTTTGCATCATTTACATTTATTGAATCACCTTCAGTAACATTTAATTCTTTCAATAATTCTGGAGAGAATAAATTAGGTGCCCCAGTATCTAACAAAAATCGATATGTTTTGTTATTAATAGTAACAGGAAGTATTATTTTTCCTATTTCAGTTTGATATGGAATAACTTCATAATATTCTTTAAGGTTTATGCTGCCTTGATTAAAATTAACTTGACCAAAAATAAATGAATTAATTAAAAGAAGAAATAAGACTAGTTTGGCTTTCATTTTCTAAGTATTTTTTATTTGATATTATTCATTTGTTATTCATTTGATAACCATTATTCTCTTCCAATTCTCTTCCTTGAAAGAGTCCTAAAATTTCAATTACTGGTAAATCATTGAAATTGAATAAGCAAGCATCTTCGGTTTCGGATAAATTGTGATGTTCGTGCCAAGCCCAAGATGGAACGCAAAAAATATCACGTTCTTTCCAATCAAATCGTTTGCCGTTGATTATGGAATATCCTTTTCCTTTAGCACATTGATACACAAATGATCCTGTGTGTTTATGTGCTTTTCCTTTGAAACCTGCAGGTAATAATTGCATTGCCGCACCCATGGTTTGCATCACATGTCCACCAGTTAACGGATTGGAATATTGCATAAATATACCATCAAACGGATTGACCTCATTGACTTTTTGAGCTTCCAATAAAGCTGGATAAACATTTGTCCATGAATATTTAAACAAAGGTGAGTAAGGTTTATCCCAAGTTTTATCGGCTGGAATTAATCCTGCACAACCATAAGTTATTGGTGAATAATTTAATGATTTTACTAATGGTTGTTTGCCATCGTAAACAGCATAATCATTGGCTTCCAAAGCATTTACCAATGGAATATCCAAACCATCTTGCCAAATGCAAGTTTTTCCGCCTTCTTCAACGCCGTGTTCGTGCCATGTTGAATTTGGAGTAATCACAAAATCATTTACTTC
>CANGUP010000214.1 GCA_947457105.1 Flavobacteriaceae bacterium | reverse complement strand
GGCCCTATTAAATAAAAAAGCGATGGAATTCCCGAGACTGAAAAAGCAATTAAAGAAATTGATTTATTATAAATTAGAAAATATTGTGATAATAAAAAGGCTGCAGAACAAAATAAATACCCTGACAAAAAGCGGTTAGCACCTTTATACCCCTTATTATAAAAAAAAAGGGTTAAAGATAAAAAAAGGCTAAAAGCGCATAAATAAACTATTGGAACATTCATTTATTTAGGGAAAGCAACAAATTTAAACTATTATAGCATATAAATATTAATTTTATGACAACATTTTTTCATTTGTAACGTCTTGGATTTATCTAAAATGGTTAAGCTATAATCCAAATCACTTTGTAATTAGTTCACGTTATTTAATTAGCAGAACTAGTTTCTTGATTAGTAGTTACCTTATTTATTGGGAAAAACTAGCTCCTTTATAACTAGTTGACCTTCTTTTATCAACTTACTTCAAGATATGAGAAATCTAAAAAAAACTCCCCAATTTCTTGAGGAGTTTTGATTTATTAAGCTTGTCCTGTTGGACCAAAGTTTAAAGGAATTGGCGGTTGTTCGGAATCTTTTATTTCGCCATGAGCCACTTCAAATCGGTGAATGTTTTCTCCCAGTGCTTTAAGAAACCTTTTTGCATGTTGAGGAGTTAAAATAATTCTCGATTTTACTTTTGATTTTGGAACACCAGGCATGATGGTCACAAAATCTAAAACAAACTCTGATGGAGAATGATTGATAATTGCTAGATTAGAATAAATTCCTTCTGCAACTTTTTCATCAAGCTCAATGTTTATTTGTCCAGGTTGTGGTTGATTGTTATCACTCATGATTAATAAATATATTCTTCTTTATTCGCCATTAACTCATTGTAATCCTCTTTAGATCCAACTATGATGTGATCGTAATCTCTCATACCTGTACCTGCTGGAATTCTATGACCAACGATTACATTTTCTTTAAGACCTTCAAGTGTATCAACTTTACCAGCAACAGCTGCTTCATTTAACACTTTAGTAGTTTCTTGGAACGATGCTGCAGAAATGAATGATTTAGTTTGAAGCGAAGCTCTTGTAATACCTTGTAATACAGGAGTTGCAGTAGCAGTAATAACATCACGAGCTACAACTAAATTTTTATCATTACGTTTCAATAATGAATTTTCATCTCTTAATTCACGTGGAGAAATGATTTGACCTGGTTTAAGATTTTCAGAATCACCTGCATCTTCAACCACTTTCATTCCATATAATTTATCATTTTCAACGATAAAATCACTTGTGTGAATTAATTGCTCTTCTAAGAATAAAGTATCTCCTGGATCTTCAACTCTTACTTTACGCATCATTTGACGAATAACAACCTCAAAGTGTTTATCATTGATTTTTACACCTTGAAGACGGTAAACTTCTTGAATTTCATTAACCAAGTACTGTTGAACAGCAGATGGACCTTGAATTCTTAAAATATCGTCTGGAGTAATTGCGCCATCAGATAAAGGAACTCCAGCTTTTACGAAATCATTTTCTTGAACAAGAATCTGACTAGATAATTTTACTAGATATTTCTTAACCTCACCAAATTTAGATTCAATGATGATTTCACGGTTACCTCTCTTAATTTTTCCGAAAGAAACAACTCCATCAATTTCTGAAACTACAGCAGGATTAGAAGGATTACGAGCTTCTAACAACTCTGTAATTCTTGGTAAACCTCCAGTAATATCACCAGCTTTAGAAGAACGACGAGGAATTTTCACAAGGATTTTACCAGCTTTAATTTTCTCTCCATCTTCTACCATAAGGTGAGCTCCAACTGGTAAATTATAAGAACGAATAAGCTCTCCATCTTTACCGTAAACTAATAATGTTGGAATTAATTTTTTGTTTCTTCCTTCAGAAATTACTTTTTCTTGGAAACCTGTTTGCTCATCGATTTCAACTTGGAACGATTGTCCTTGTTCTAAATCTTCATAAGCAATTTTTCCTGTAAATTCAGAAACGATAACACCATTATATGGATCCCATTTACAAATAGCTGCTCCTTTTTCAACAACATCACCATCTTTTACGCTGATGATTGAACCATAAGGAATATAATGAGTACTTAATAGGATTCCGGTTTTAACATCAATTAATTTTAATTCTGTTGAACGAGAAACTACGATATCTACTTTGTTTCCATCAGCATCTTCACCAACTACAGTTTTTAAATCTTCAATTTCTAGTTTTCCACCAAATCTTGCAATAACACTAGATTCTTCAGAAACTCCACCAGCAACTCCACCGACGTGGAATGTACGAAGTGTTAACTGTGTTCCTGGCTCACCAATTGACTGTGCAGCGATAACACCAACAGCTTCACCTTTTTGAGTCATTTTTCCAGTAGCTAAGTTTCTTCCATAACATTTAGCACAAATACCTTTTTTAGCTTCACAAACTAGAGGAGAACGCACTTCCACTTTTTCAATTGGAGATTCTTCAATAATTTTAACGATTGCTTCGGTAATTTGTTCACCTGCGTGGATAACAATATCAGAAGTTAAAGGATTTATCACATCTTGCAAAGCAACACGTCCTAAAATTCTTTCTCCTAATGTTTCAACAATTTCTTCATTTTTCTTTAAAGCAGAAACTTCAATTCCTCTTAAAGTACCACAATCTACAGAGTTTACAATAACGTCTTGAGAAACGTCATGTAATCTACGAGTTAAGTAACCAGCATCGGCAGTTTTAAGAGCCGTATCTGCAAGACCTTTACGCGCACCGTGAGTAGAAATAAAGTACTCAAGGATAGAAAGACCTTCTTTAAAGTTAGAAAGAATTGGATTTTCAATAATTTCACCACCACCAGCAGTAGATTTTTTAGGCTTAGCCATCAAACCACGCATACCAGTTAACTGACGAATTTGTTCTTTAGATCCACGCGCTCCAGAGGCAAGCATCATATATACAGAGTTGAAACCTTGTTGGTCTTCTCTAATATTTTTCATTGCTAATTCTGTTAATTGAGCATTTGCAGAAGTCCAAATATCAATAACCTGATTGTATCGTTCATTATTTGTAATAAGTCCCATGTTATAGTTCATAGAAATACCTTCTACTTGAACACGAGCATCAGCAATTAATTTAGTTTTTTGTTCAGGAATTCTAATATCGCCTAATGAGAATGATAAACCACCTTTGAAAGCAAATTTATAACCCATATCTTTCATGTTATCAAGGAAAGCAGCCGTTGTAGGAACATCTGTAACTGCAAGGATTTTTCCAATAATATCACGTAAAGATTTTTTAGTTAACACTTCATTTATGTATCCTGCAGCTGGAGGAACTACTTCGTTGAAAAGTACTCTACCTGCTGTTGTTTGAATAACTTTGTAAACTAACTCACCATTTTCATTAAAATCTTTAGCACGCACTTTTACTCGAGCATTCAATTCTAATCTACCTTCATTCAAAGCAATATTTACTTCTTCTGCAGAGTAGAAAGTTAAATCTTGACCTAAAATTACGTGTCCTTCAGTAGT
>CANGUP010000213.1 GCA_947457105.1 Flavobacteriaceae bacterium | reverse complement strand
TCACTAATCACTAATCACTAATCACTAATCACTAATCACTAATCACTAATCACTAATCACTAATCACTAATCACTAATCACTAATCACTAATCACTAATCACTAATCACTAAAACTATAATACCTAGCACCAACTAAAACAGGATTTTCTTTTTCGATATAATCTAAAACAAATTCATTTTTAGGTTGTAAAACAGAGTGTTTTCTTTCTTTTTTGTGTAATGAAATATAAGTTCCAAAATCGATTTCTGTGGAATTGTTTAGGGTTTCAAATAATTGTGTTTTTTCAATAACCGATTGCCAATTCTCTTGAACTTCGGCTTCGAAAACTTTTGATTTAGAACCACTTCCGTAGGCTATGAATCCGAATTTTTTGTTTGTTATATTAGTGTTTTGTTGCAAATGAAAGCATAACGTAGATAGCATTCCGAGGAAAATAGAGCCAGTGTACATATTTCCCACTTGACCAGAAGCGATTTCTGAGGGAAAAATAGTTTGGTTTACAAATTCTAAATATTCAGGAGACTTGGAGATGGTTTTTATGTCTTCTGTTAGATTATTTTCTTTTGCAAAAATTTCTACAAATGTTCTTCGAGCCTGAAAACAATAGGGAAGGTGCATCAAAATGTTTTCCCAACTTTCGTATAACTTCCCTTTTAGGTTGGTGATTTCTTTGTATTTGAAATAAGCCTCAGAAGTTCTGTTGATGTAACATTGATTAGAATATTGTCCGTCAAAAACTGGTTGTTCTTTGTAGAAAGCAATTTCATTTTCAAGAATTCCAAACCATTCAGGATTGTCTGTTGTGTTTAGTATATCTTCTTTAATAACATAGCGTCTCGGTTTGAAAAAATCGAAAACACCTTGAGCGGAAACACCAACTACTTGAGTGAATGCTAAAACTCTTGGATTAGCAGTAACTAACATAGCAATTGCTCCAGCACCTTGAGTATATTCACCAGTAGAATTCAAATCGTATTTTGCGTTGTCGGTTGCCACAACGATAGCTTTCTTTGTTGGATTTAATCTTATGAAGTCAAGATTTATTTGCAAAGCATCTACAGCTCCGATACAAGCAAAAGTCATGTCTAAAGTATCACAATAATTGAAACTTCCTTCACCAAATTGATGTTCTAATAGCGAAGTTATATAGGTTGCAATAGGTTTCGATGAATCAACCGAACTTTCTGTTCCAATATAAATTCGAGCAATATCTTTTGGGTTCAGGTTTTCTTGTTGTATGAGTTTATATACGGCATTAGCAGCAAAGGTTACAACATCTTGGTGTACATCTGGAAAACTCATTTTATGTAAGCCCAAACCTTTTACAAGTTTTTCGGGTTCAATGTTTCTGTTTTCTGCAAGAACTTTTATTGGTAAATGTATTTTTGGTAGGTCAAATGCAATGCTGTCAATTCCGACTTTCATGATAATAAATTTTAGACAAAATTACTATTTGAATGGAAATTAATACTTGAACGATGTCTAAATTTTATTGTAGTGATGTAGATTTGTGAATGTGATAATTTTTAGTTTATTTTTTTATATTTTTAAAAATTATTGGTTTCATTTATCTCAAATAGTTATCAAAAGCAGATTTTAATAAAAACATTTTTGAATAAAAAAAGATCAATCTTGAAATTGCTCTTTTTTTATAATTATAAATTTTATCTTAAATTATAACCATACTTAGCAAAAGTGTCTCATTCTCTAAAAAAAACAGTAACGGAATTGTTTTAAAATCAAAAAAAGGTTGAAGAAAACTAAGGGAATTTTCTGTTCAAAAATTTTGAAAAGAATTGAATAGGTTAGTGTTTATAATTATTCAATTATAAATTTCTTATCAAGATATAAAAAATAAATTAACCTTTTAAATTGTTTATAACCAATTCAATAATTTTTTAAGAGTTTTAATTTTACCACTATATGGTGCATATCTGATAGGCAAATCCAACCAAGTTTTTTTATTTACAATAGCTTTTTTATGAGAAAAAGTTTCAAAACTTAATCTTCCATGATAGGCACCAATTCCACTATAACCTACACCTCCAAAAGGTAAGCGCTTGTTAGAAAAATGTACTACAGTATCATTGATGCATCCACCACCAAAAGAATATTTTTTCACTATACTTTTTGCCCATTTTGTATTATTTGAAAAAACATAAAGTGATAATGGCTTTTCGTATTTAGAAATTATCTTTTCGATTTCAGATTCCTCTTGGTAACTTATTATTGGTAAAATTGGACCAAATATTTCGTCTTGCATAACTAAACTATCTAGCTTTGAATCCTCTAATAATGTAGGAGCAATGTAGTTGTCAGATTCATTGATTTTTCCTCCATACAAAATGGTTTCATTTTCTAAAAATGATTTTAATCTTTTCCAGTTTTTAGTGTTTACAATTCTTGCAAAATCTTTTGATTCTTCTGGATTTTCGCCATAAGCAATAATGATTTCTTCTTTTAAAGCATCGATTAATTTTGACTTAATTTTAGAATTTGCTACTATGTAATCAGGTGCAATACAAGTTTGGCCAGCATTAATAAATTTTCCCCAAACAATTCTTTTAGCTGTCAATTTAATATTGCAGTTTTTATCTATAATACATGGATTTTTTCCACCAAGTTCTAAAGTTACAGGAGTTAAAAATTCTGCTGCAGCTTTGGCTACAATCTTACCAACGGCTACACTTCCGGTAAAGAAAATATAATCCCAACGTTGTGCTAAAAGCTTTTCAGAAACCTCTATTCCACCTTCTGCAACTTCAACATGTTCTTTATCAAAAACTTCAGAAATTATTTTCGCAATAATTTTTGATGTATTCGGAGTTAACTCTGATGGTTTGACGACAACTTGATTTCCTGCAGCAACTGCAGCAATTAAAGGGCAAAGTGCTAGTTGATAAGGATAATTCCAAGGCGAAATGATTAGTACTTTACCATAGGGTTCATGTAAAATATAATCTGAAGATGGAAAGTTTAATATAGAAGGTAGAACCCATTTAGGTTTTGCCCAACTATTGATATTTTTAATGGTGTCTTTTAAGTCGGAAATTACATAACTGGTCTCAGTTACAACGACTTCAAATTCTGGTTTTTTAAAGTCATTATATAGCGCTGAAATAATCTCCTTTTCGTGATTTATTACAACCTGTAAAAGTTGTTTCAGCTTTTTTTTTCGGTAAATGATGCTTGTTTTATATTCCATGATATTATAAAAATGCTAATCTAAAGCCACCATAAATATCAGCTTGTTTACTATCATTAATTGCTGCTGTAATTATGGAACCAGAGCCTAAATAAAAACCTCCAACTCTAAAACCAATTCCGCCATTAAATCCAGATATTTCGTTGCTTGTCCAAGGAGAATAAACTTCAAAAAAGCCTAAATTTAGTCTTGGGGTGATAGTGAAACTATTTTGAGCAGTAATTTGATCGTTACTATTATCATCATTCACTTTTTGCTGAATATAACCAGAAACAAAGATTCTCGAGATTATTTTTACATCTACATAAGCTGAGAAAAGCGTTGGAAGTTTTACTTTAAAGTCTTTCTTTTCGGGTTGTTTTGTTAAATAACCTTGACTGATTAATATAGTTTCAATCTGTTGAAGATT
>CANGUP010000212.1 GCA_947457105.1 Flavobacteriaceae bacterium | reverse complement strand
CCTCTGTTATTGACACAAGTCAATTAGATATTAGTTTCGAAGACTTTGGTATACATCTAGGACAATTAAATTTGTTCACCAACAGGCATCTTTTAGAAAAAAACACTTTAGAACAAGCCAAAAAAATAAAAAAATATTTGAATGAAAATCCTTCGTTAAATAAAGGACAAGAAATTTTAGAGCAAAGGAGGAAGAAAGGCATTTTGCAATTAGTGACTGGAAAAAAATTCGAATGTATCGTCAATAAAGATTTTGTTTACCAAGAATATGCCAATTTCTTTGGACATGAATCCAATTCAAAGTTTATTAATGACAATATTGAAAAAAAGAACTTCTTGTTATTGCCAGATGCAAGAATTTCAAAAAGAAATATCCCACAAGAAATTATTCAGTCAATTATTAAAGAGGTAAACCAAAGAGGCGCAAGTATGCAAGTTGCTTATTTTAAAAGAGTGAGTCAAGTGAATAAAACAGGCCGTCCTATTAAAGTGCAAATGCAAACCGATTTAATTTTTAATCAAACGGTCTATAATAATTTTAAGGAATTGATACAACTCATACAAGAAGCAGATTTTATCATAGGAGCAGATAGTTTACCAATTCACCTAAGCCAACTACTTAATAAAAAGCATTTTATTTTGTATCCAAGTGGAGGTTCAAAAGCTTTCTTTACACCTTATACAGTTGCAAGACAGTATTATTGTGAATTTAATAAATACCAGTCAACGACAATTCCATATTAGCATATCTTATGAATCAAAATCCAACCACATTTATCGTTTATGGTCCATTTGATACTGGCAGATTAAATCAGGTAGAATTATTAAAACAAAATCTAACTGAATACAATATTATTGAACCAATTTTTCCTAGAAAACAAAAAGTTCCATTTTTAAATCAATTAATTGAGAACGCATATACTAGAACTAGACGAACAATTGTCCCCGAAGAAATTGGTGTATTTATGTCACATCGTAAAATCTGGCGTATAATTGAAAAATTAGATTATAATAAGCATTATTTAATTTTAGAGTCTGACAGTAAATTAATTGACACAATAACGATAAAAGAGTTATTTTCTAAAGTAGAAAATGAGTATGATATCTTCTTTTGGGGTGCATGGAATAATCATGTTAGTATAAAAAGATCAACATTGAAAAAAGTCAATAATTTGTATAATATTGGAACACCAATGATAAAATCTTTATACGGCACTTATGGTTATTCTTTGAATCCAAAGGCCGCAAAATACCTTTTGATTCAATCTAAACAGATCAATCATCCAGTCGATTATTATAAGTGTTATGTAGATCCTAATGAAATTAAGATGGGCGCAATTCAACCTGAAGTTGTATCTACCTGGCAAACAACAGAAAGTAGTGTACGCATAGAACGTCCAATGGATAAGATTAAAAAAATTATAATCATAAAAATATTTCACTTAAGAAATCAAATTCTTGCTTACTTTTGTTAAGTATGAATGAATCACTACAAACACCTATAGTTGTAATTAGTTGGGATGGCTTGTCAAAACCATTAAATTATTTACAATTAGATACTGCACTAGATTTTAATTTATTTATTTTTGATTATAGTGGGCAAGATCATAGTTCAGATTTAAGTCAGCTTCCTCATAATTTTTATTATAGTCAGAAGACTGAGTGTAAAGGAGATCTAATACAAGCAGTTTATGAATTTTTAATTGATAAAAAACAAATATCATTTCCTTATATTGGTTTAATAGATGATGATATTTTAATTAGCGTCAGCGATCTCAATAAAATTTTATTTATTGCTGATGTTGAAAAATTAGATGTGTTTCAGGCAAGCTTAACACATGATAGCTATTTCCATCATAGGCAATTTATTCATAAATCAGGCTATCTAGTGCAACCAACTAATTGGGTAGAAATTATGGCACCATTTTATTCTAATGAAGTTTTTTTTACAGCAGGCAAAGACTTCAACAGAAGTATATCAGGCACAGGTATTGATGTTTATTTAATTCCAACCATACAAGTTTTACTGAATAAAACTAAGACAGCAGTAGTACATGCAGTTCAAATGAAGCATTGTCGACCTATTAGAACAGATAATAGAATTTTTGTTAATGGAAAAGATAATTTAACAGAAATAAAAGAAATTCAAGATTACTGTAAGTCATTAGTTAAATTAAATCCAGAAAGTTTTGAGCCAGAATTTATAAATGAGATAATTGATCGAAAATATATTTATGGAATTCCTTTAAAACATAAATTAAATCGTTTACCTAGATTGTTTAGTAATTTATATCGTTTTCTTGTAGACGAAAGCTATAGATAGTTAAAATGCAGACTCAAAAAAATATTTTTTACAACGTACTGCTTGCTGTATCCCAGGTTTTTTTTCCATTATTGACATTTCCTTATCTAGCAAGGGTCTTGGGTCCCGAAAATATTGGATTGTATAATTTCTCCGAGAGCTATGCACGTTATTTTGCATTGGTGGCAGCATTAGGGATTTCTGTTTACGGTGTAAGGGAAATTGCAAAAAAGCAAGAGCAACCTAAAGCGCTTTCCAATACCTTTGTAGAACTTTTTTTAATCAATTTCATTGCTACTTGTGTTTTAAGTGTAGTCTATATTTTTACGATATTATATTCTAATAAGCTATTAAGCAATGCCACTTTATTTTATTGGTCCTTTTTATTTTTCTTTTTTCAGGTCTTTGTATTGGAATGGTTTTTCACTGGCATCAATCAATTTAAATATATTGCGGTTCGTTTTTTCATCATCCGCTTAGTTTTCATTGCTGCAATTTTTATTTTCATCAAAGAAGCCAATGATTATGTAAAGTATATGCAGTTACAGGTTGGCTTAACCTTTTTTTTAGGCGTGATTAATTTTGTGTACTTATTTAAATTTATCGATCTTAAAAATATTCTATTCAGTGAATTAAATATTACAAAACACCTAAAGCCTTTATTTTTATTATTTCTAACAATATTCTCTATAAGCGTTTACTTGCATTTTGATACGGTCTTACTAGGCATTCTTGCCGACAATGAAAGTGTTGGTTATTATAGCGCGCCTTTAAAATTAGTTAAAATCATCATTGCTGTTTTAGCGGCCATTACAGCAGCGATGTTTCCAAAAATGGTTCAATTTTTTGAGCAAGGAAACACGGTAGAATTTGAAAAGATGCTGAAGCAGTCTTTTGAGTTAGTGGTGAGCATTGGTATACCAACTACTATTTTAGTTTTTATATTGGCACCCGAAATCATTTATATCTTATTTGGGTCAAGTTTTGAAGCTGCTATTAGACCGCTTCAAATTACTGCTCCATTGATTTTGATTGTAAGCCTTTCCACCATTTTTGGTTTTCAGATTTTAAGTGTACACTCAAAAGATAGCGCCATTTTAAAGTCAGCAGTTGCGGGCATGCTTTTTAGTTTAGTAGCCTCATTCATATTCATACCAAAGTTCAAGCAAGACGGTGCGGCCTATGTCATTCTCTTTACCGAATTGCTAGTATTATTATTTTTCATCTACTTTTCGTCCAAAGTGGTTCAACTAAAAAATACCAAACAAGTCATTCTAAGGGAAATTGCTCTTGCCATTCCCTATTGTATCATACCATATGTGATATCTACAATTGCATTGCCAACAATTACAAAACTTATTATTGTTTTAACCAGTGCTATATT
>CANGUP010000211.1 GCA_947457105.1 Flavobacteriaceae bacterium | reverse complement strand
TACCTGCTGCCACTCCTGTGAAGGTAGCACTCGATTGGTACGTTGTTCCATCAATGCTATACTCAACTCCTGATTGAGTCGTGAATACAATTGTTCCTGTTGTAGTCGAACATGTTGGTTGAACCGTTACACTTGCTGCTGGGGTGCTTATATTTCTAACAATTGCAGCTATTGTAGCTACATTTTGAGTAGTTGATCCTGAAATTAAAGTAATATTACCCGAAGCCCCATTAATCGCAGTAGTCGCTAAACGAACATATATCGTGGTTGAAGCAACTGTACCTCCGGACTGAGTTAATGTCAAACTTGAAGTAAAACCAGTTCCTGAAGTTGTTGAAATTTCATAACCTGTTGGAGCGGTTATTACTAAATTTGCACTTAAATTTGAACCCGAAACAGTAAAATTTTGCTGTGCAGAAACAAAACCTGAACATGCAGAAAAAGAAGTTAAAGTTCCCGAAGTGTTAATTGTTGGTAAAACACAGTTTTCAGTAAGCAAATTAAGTGATATGTTTTTTGAAATTCCACAAGTTGGATCTGTATACGTATATTTAACTACTACAGTTTGGTTGCCTGTGCCTGTAAATGTTAACTGGTCACCTGTTAATGTTGCAGGGCCAGATACTAAAGTTAAAACACCACCAGCCGGTGATGGAATTAATGTAGCTGAAGATCCATTACAATATTTACCATTTGTTCCTGTAATAATTGAACCTGTGAGTTGCAAATCTAAAGTTGATGCACCACAAACATAAACTACGGCTGTGGCGAAAGTAAAACTTGCTTCTGTAGTAGTAGTAGCTGAACCGTCACCCATACTACCTCTAATTCGGTGTCCTACGTAACCGAAATTATCCTCACACTGCTTTGAAACCATTGTAGTGTGTCCACCTGTTTCAACAGCAAGTATAGTGTCTGTGGGTAAAATACCATTTGGGATACCAGGACTATAAGAACCCGTACCTCCTCTTCCAAGCATTTGTGAGCTTGCATTTCCCCAATTATAAATTTTTGAATCGGATGTCAATACAGAAATAGCACCATATTGATTGTCATGTTCATTTGGGGAAATCCAATGGACATTATTCATTATTGGACCTGTTGAGGAGTTATATCTTGGTTGTACCCATACTTTTCTTTCAGTCGTTGTCCAATCCCCTAATTGTCTAAAATCATTTGCGCCTAAGCTGAACAAATTACCATCACCATTTAATAAATAATAACTAATCCCTGTTGTACTATCTTCTCTAGTAACACCTATCATTTTAATCCCGTTTAATGAGGGCAAAGTCATTGGAGTTGCTCTAGTTCTACTTGCAATTGCAGTTCCATCACCAATATAGGTTTCTAATCCCCAAGTCCAAATAGTTCCATCTGATTTTAATGCGAAAAGCGTATTTTCTTGTCCTCTTACCGCAATAACATTTGAAAGTAAAGGGTTTCCAGTTGTACTTTGTGTAACTCTGTACCATTTTACAGCATTAGCTGCTGAAATAGTTGTTATTCCAGTACCTGTGTTTTGTGCAATCTGAGAAATCACCCAAACATCACCGCTACAAGTAACTATTGCTATAGTTTGATTGGTAACAAACATCATTTTGACATCAGTAGGTGTTACGCCTGTTGGAAGTCCTTGGGAATTTCCATTTATTGTCAATTTTTGGAATGTAGTGCTTGAGGTGATATTTGAATGTAATACTTGGCCTTCCATAGACCATGCGTATAAACCGTCAGTTGCTAAAACAATTCCTTGAACAGCATTAGCTGAAAGAGAACCTAAACCAGCTTTTAAAACCGTTCCTGTTAATGCGGGATAATTAGCACTTGTCAATTCTATTGGAGATAGCAAATCTGTTGTGCCGTTATTAGACATGTCTTCACCCCAAACTTTATAAACACCTAGAGATGTTCTTACAACAGTTGAGTGGAATGATGAAGTAAAATTATCATATTCTAATGTAGTAGCATTTGTTGTTGAACGCATCCCGAAATTAAAATAATCGGTATTTGAACAGGTATTTAAAAAACCACATTGAGCATAACTAAATGAAGAAATGAATATGAAAAGAAGTGAAGTGAAAAACGATTGTTTCATTTTTAATTGTGGGAGGAAAATTATTTTCATTATTCTATAATTTAGTTTGGAAATAATACGATTGAACTTGATTGTTTATGTCAAAAAAGTCAAACATAATATGAGTATGTTTGGTTGCAGAACCACTAATTTTATAGGTTAAATTATTGGTACCTGGTTTTAATACAACTTCATTTAATAATTTACCATTAATAGTTGTGCCTATGCCTGCAGAAACGAATTTACCATTAGGAAATGTAACTTTATCATTAGCAAAAGATTTTAAATGAACATCAATTGTAAGTAAACAATTTTCTAAATTAGTACCCGGTTCTAATTTTTTACTATATTGAATTGTTGAAAAATCAAAATCCATTTTGTATGGACTAACTTTAATAAGTAAAACTTCAGGAAAAGAATCGTGATTACATTCATCATCTATAATTGTTTTACTTTCATTGAAAGTAATTTTGTAAGTACCTGGAGTTTCAAATGTGTAATTGTTAATTTCATTGCCATATATTAAAGATTTTATGTTGGAATCATTATTGTAAATAGTCCAAACAATTGAATTTTCAATTTTACCGAAATTAATTTTTTCACCAAAAGAAATTACTTTGTAAAGATTTTCATTTAAGACGTTTAATTCTTTATTGAGAGAATTTTTAGACAATTCCTGCCCGATAATATTTGGAGTAATTAAAAAAATAAATACAAAAAACAAAAACCGGATTTTTTTTATTAATATTTTAGAATGTTTTGAAAAAGATAAAATTGTATTCATAATGAGGGTTTATTTAATAATTCAACTATTTAAAAAGTTCATAAAAACAACTTTTATAATCTAATTTAAACTATCACAAAATTAATTGATTTAATTTTTACCGACATAGATTTGCATGTTTAAAGATGTCCTTTTTTTATAAAAATAAGACATAATTGTTACATAAAATTTATAGATTTAATTATTAATAAATTAATTTTTAAGAAAAGAATACAATAAATAATAAATAGAAATTCTAATCAATTATTAATACAGTTATATTGATACAATTATGATTTTAAAACCATAATGTGTTTAGTATTTCCATAATTTTCAACTTAAACAAAATTTACTTACGAAGATTAGAAGTTAAATCAATTGTTTTGCCAAATAAACTGTTTATATAAAGCCACCTAAAACATCGACCACTTTGATAATGTACAATAAGCAGATTATTTATTTGCAAGTGAAGTTCAATAGTCCTTTAATTAGGATAGGGCATACAAGTAAGTTAATGAATAAAATTATTACTGATTGTTGTTTTAAATTTAATCGGCTTCTTGAACTAAATAGGAAAATGCCTAGAGAAAATTTGAAGTTTTTTTAAGACAACTCGTCAATTCAATAAAATATTTCAAAAAATCCAACATCTGGTTTGAAGATAAATCAATATCGCCCACAAAAAAAACTCCAACAGAATTGTTGGAGTTTTTTTTATTTAGAGGATGTTTTTATTGTCCTAAAAGTTAGGTTTATTCTTGTTTTACAATTATCCCTTCTGAAATAATTTTCGGATACAAATTGAATATAATGTAAAATAGATTAAAAAGTAATGATAATATATTTATAAATTTTATTTATTGTTTTATTTTATTA
>CANGUP010000210.1 GCA_947457105.1 Flavobacteriaceae bacterium | reverse complement strand
TTTCTCTTTCATCTCCACTAAATAGAAACGGATTACTCAAGTTTTCAAGATATTCATAATATATTTTAGCAATAAATAGAACTATAAAATTTAAAATAGCACTAATCAAATATTTATAACTTCTAACTGTTTTTGACGTTTTCAATTAAAAAAAAATAATTTATAAAATTTATAATAACCCTCACATGCTTTTGGTTTTCCTAATTACACGATTTTTTGAAACATTCACAAGATTTTGTTTTATCGTTTAGTTTTGCGTAAACAATAGCACATTTAATTGTTGCATCAATATGTTTTGAATTTAAAGATAAAGTTTTTTTTATAATCAACCAGTGCTTTGTTTAAATCATTCATTTTTTGAAGAATCATTACGCTTATGTAATAATAATTAGCATTTTTATGATTTATTTTTAATGCTTGATTTATTTCATATCGTGCTGTCTGATTATTCCAAAGCATTAGTTCATCAATTGAATTGTCATTGTGATTTTCGGCAATTGAATTGCTTTATGAGAAAAGAAAATTGTTTAAAAACAACAGTAATAGCAAAGAAAATGTTTTTCTCATAATGTTCTTTTAAAATCTAATTTGCCATGATATATGCTCTATATCCGCTAAAATCAACATAATGAGTGAAATTATATTTAAGCGCTAATTGATTATTTTGGTTTAGAGGCACATATCTTTCATTAGCCCGAAAATAGCCTGTTAACTGTCCACCTCTGTTTATTCTATCCTCTAAAGTACTGAAGTGGTAAGTTGCTAGAACTCCATTAGAAATAGATATTGAACCCTCATGCCATTCTTCCTGCCAATATATATAGGCTTTTAAAGTTTTGTCTTGGAGAATGGTTTTTTTACTTCTTGAATTTGAATAATTCATGTCAAAAGCAAAGGAGTTTGATAAGGTTAACATTAAAGTTAACGTTAAAAAAAGAATAATTTTTTTCATAATAAAGTTAGAATTAGAGTTTGTTTATATTACAAATATATTAAATCAGTATCATATATGTATCCAATCTAAAAATAAATAATTTCAATTTTGGATATGGATATTTCTGAATCGATTTTTTTAAAAGAACTCGGAATTCACATCAGGCAGTTGAGAGAACAGAATAGTCTCTCCCAACAAGAACTTGCTAATTTCTGTAGTGTCCCCAAAGTTCAGATAGGAAGAATCGAAAGAGCAGAGATTAACACTACAATTAAAACACTAGTCAAAATTGCAAACGCACTAGATGTTGAACCTAAAGATTTATTGAACATTATCTCAAAAAAATAATTTCTCTTCATTCTTCAAAGATACTGGGAATTTAAACGCTTATTAGAATGTTGCAACCTTGCAACTTATTTTAAACTACAATTGAAAGTTACTTCACTTCTGTCAAATAATATTTCTTTTGGTTTACCTTTTTCCCCAGTGATATAGTATGCAAACGCTTTATATTCAGAAAAATTAGTTAGGAAAGCTTTCTTTATTCTTGAAAAATGAACATAAATAGCTTCACTGTCTGCTTTTAATAGTTCTTCAACTGTTTCTTTTATTTTATCATAAGAATTTTGATTTGAGACTTGCTTGTATATTGAAAGTAAGCGGTCTTTATGAAGATGCAAGTCATTTAAATCTATTGGCTCATGGTTTAATAAAAATAATAAATAAATAGCTTTTGTAAAATGACTTAGTTTTATTTCGAGGTTGTTACAGTTAGGTATTATTATTTTAAAATCTTCCGTTATAACCATTGGATAAGTCTTATTGTAAACAATTCCATCAATATTTTTTTTCAAAAATTCATAAATTTTTGGAGCTAATATGGCTAATTGACCACTTTGTCTTAAACGCTCTATTTCATTATTGATAGTATTCAAACTCTCTATTGTTTGTTTTTCTTCAATCTCACTCCTCTCGCTCTTATCTTTTAAGCAATAAAATCTAACCCCTTTATTTGGGTTCTCATAAGATAAATTTTCAATATAACCCTTAAAAAAAAATTCAGTTGATTCTTCAATTTTTTGTTCAACAATTGAAAAACCACAATTTTTGCTAATACAACCTTTTGAAATTGTTCCTTTATAATCAATGAATTGGATAAAATCAGATAAAATAGAATCGTAGTCAAACTTATCAATCTTCAATGCATCAATAATGCTATTAGTAATGTGGTCAGACAAAAAAGGGAATGTAGATTGTAAAGCTGGTAAAATTTCAAAATCAATATTTTCTAGTAAAATTGGCAGATAAAAAAAAGCTCTGCCGTTATTGAAAAACTGCTCCCTTAAAACTGTATAATTATCTCTAATAAAGCTATCTGATTCCTCCGAAATTTCATTTTCAAAATACAACACAAAATTTTCCCCAAAGTTGAATAGTTCATAATCTTTAAGATTTGTTTCAACAGCATCAAAACCAATTATATCATCAATTTTTCTGTTATTAAAAAAAGCAGGTAAGTTAGTTTGTTCATTTCTAAGAGGTTTATATGGATATTTTTCTTCCTTTTTTAAAAAAGAAGAAATTGAACGAAAGATTCCCATAAATTCGATTTTATTATTCAGCTACAGAAGTAAACAAAATAATTGAAATACACAAGGAAGATTTTCTGTATTCTAAAATCAATGATGGTAATTGAGAGGTACAATCATTGTTAATTGTAGCTACAAACTAAAATTAAAAGATTGTACAATTTATATATAGTATTATTTATACAGATGGCTGTACGGTAGAGATGATTTAACTCTCCCATATTTTGGGGTTTTTGGATACACCCCCGACCTTTTTATATAGGAAATGATTTTATGTGGTCAATTAATAAAAAACTTTTTGAAATTTAAAGAGATTAAATAACTGTTAACTATGATTAGAAACAAGAAACAGGGTAGTTTTTAGGGTATTTCTTAAAATAAAAAACCTCTAAATACTTGATAAATAGTAATTTAGAGGTTAATCAATGTGCGGATAATAGGACTCTACAAGCTGTTTTTCGGTGTTTCTCCATATGACAACTTAACTTCAAAAACCCTTATTTTTAAGTGCTTCCCAGCGCTTTTTATTTTTTTATGTCACAAGGAGAAATATGTTAACATAAATGTTTTGGGGGAAATACGGGGGAAGAATATCTTTGCACAATGGCAACGATACGGTACAGAATTAACGAAAAATCAAAAAGTAATCCCACTAAAATCTACATAAGATTTAGAGGCGATAATTTCGATTGCGAAACACCCACCAATATACAAGTATATAAAAATGATTGGAGTGCTTCAAAGCAAAAATTAAAAGCAACTTCTAACTTAGATACCAATAGAGTCAAAATCAACAATCAGTTAGATGACTTAAAAAAAATAGTTAACGACCGTTTCAATGAAGATTATAATATCGGAGTAATAATTGACACCCATTGGTTGAAAGAACTAATAAACGTATTTCACAACCAACCCACAGCGTCAAAAGACCCAAAAAATTCAAACTTGCTTATCGATTATGCAAAACAATTTATTCAAAATTTAAAGGATAAACGTAACAAAAGAACAGGCTTGCCATTGAATAAAAGAACAATACAAGACTATGAAAATAGTTTAGAAAAAATAATCCGTTTTGATAAATTCAAAAAAACAAATACCAAATTAGATACTGTCAACTTAACATATCATAGTAATTTTATTAAATTTTTACGGTCAATCGATTTTTTAGGTGAAAACACCATAGGAGGTGTAAT
>CANGUP010000209.1 GCA_947457105.1 Flavobacteriaceae bacterium | reverse complement strand
TGATTTAAACAGTCACTTTCGCTTAGCAACTTATGGAAGATTTAGCTTCAATCGTGCTGATATTCATCAAGAGCAAATTGAAATAGTAGGACACAATACAGGGTTCGAAACAGGAATAATTGCTACAAAATTGGTCAAAAAGGTAGCCATAAGTTCTTCGGTTAGTTTTGAAAAAGCATTAGACAACAAACCAAACTATCCTTTTCCGGATACTATTGGTGATAATGCAACAAACTATACTTTGTCTTTTGGAAAATTGATGTACCCTAAAAAATACACAAGTTTAAAGCAAACCAACATCAACGTAATGGTTGAATTTGTCGGTCAAACCATCAACGAAAATGGTAAATCCTATTTAGACGTTGTGCCAGCGATACAATTCATTTTTAACAGTCAGGCACGATTAGATCTTGCCTACCGTCAAGAGTTAGCAAGTTCAATGATACGCTCTGCTCCAAATGGGTTCTACTTCAACATGTATTATACTTTTTTCAATTTAAAAAAGCAAAAATAAATGAGTACAGAAAAATTTATTCCAGCTTTAGGGTATGATTTTTTGAGTGATTACTATGATTTAGCTATCAAGTTAACGATGCCTGAAAAAAAATTCAGAAATAAATTAGTTGATTACATCAACCCAAAAGAAAATGAGAAAATATTAGAGTTTGGGTTTGGAACAGGGCAAAACATAATCATACTTAAACAACGTTTTCCCGAAAGTGACGTTCAAGGTGTTGATATTGATCCAAAAATTAAATCAATAGCTGAATATAAATTAAATAAAACAGGTATTGAAGCACCGCTTTTTTTGTATGATGGAAATAAGTTGCCATTTGAAGATGATTCATTTGACAAGGTGTATAGTTCTCTTGTTTTTCATCAGTTAGACCTGATTTCAAAGTTGAAATGTTTATTAGAGATTAATAGGATATTAAAACCAAATGGAGAATTAATCATTGGAGATTGGGGTAAAGCAAAAACAAAATGGATGAGACTATCCTTTTACTTAGTTCAATTATTAGATGGTTTCAAAACTACCACTGATAACGTGAACGGATTAATGACAAAATACATTACTGATGCAGGATTTAAAAATGTTGAAGAAATAAGCTATATCAATACCTCAATAGGAACTTATTCATATTACAAAGCTTATAAAAATTAAATTTCAATCTATTTATTTATAAATAACTCTAAAGCATAGAACAATGAATAAAATGGTAAAAAAAAGTAATCCAATACTAATTGCAATACTAATTGCGATTATCCCAACAATAAATCTATTTGCACAAAAGGGATACAATTCAAATGGTCCACATAATGGAATCATTAAAAAAGTCAAAAACTATCATGTCGAAACTTTAATAAGGGATAGCAAAATATATTTTTTCTTTTTTGATGAAAAATTAACACCAATTAATAATTCTGAAATAACAGGAACAGCTACACTACTATTTGCCGATGGGAAATCAAAAAAAGTAGAATTAACAAATATAGATACAGATGGCTTTATTGTAAATGAAATAAATGCATATACTTATACAGATATATATTTAACTTTTAAAATCAAAGGAAAATCAATCTCAACTATATTTTCTAAAGAAAGAAAGCTTGAACATTTACCTAAAGAAATAAATAAACATTACCACGAGCAAGGCTCAGAACACAGTTACAAATAAAAAATATTTAACATTAACTTAAAATTTTAAAATCATGAAAGCACTTATTTTAACAGCTATTTTAGCAGTCTCTTTATTAGTTTCTTGTAATACTAAAACAAAAGAAACAGAAAACAACACTACAGAAGCTCCAGCTAATTCAAGCGAGTTATTTGCTTGTCCAATGCACTCGGAAGTTACTGGAAAAAAGGGAGACAAATGTTCTAAATGTGGTATGGAATTAACAGAACCAGTTGCTCAAAAAGAACACGACCACACTGATGGTACCCATGATCATACAGATGCTGCTACTTCTGAAGAAGGGGCTCAAGAAACAAATACCTATTCCACTCCTTTTTCAACTAGCGTAATTGTCGATAATTATTTAAAAATCAAGAATGCGCTGACTAAAGATGATGCAAATGGCGCAGCTAAAGCAGGGAAAGCTTTGTATCAAACGTTCAATTCTATAAATGCAAACAGTTTAACTGCAAGTCAAAAAAAGGAATATTTAGACATTGCTGATGATGCAAAAGAGCACGCAGAACATATAGGTGACAACGCCGGGAAAATAGACCATCAAAGAGAACATTTTGTACTTTTAAGCAAAGATGTAAGTGATTTAATAGCAACTTTCGGAACAAATCAAAAACTTTATCTGGATTTTTGCCCTATGGCAGATAACAACAAAGGTGCTGTTTGGATAAGCGAAACCAAAGAAATTACAAACCCTTATTTTGGAAAAGATATGGCTACGTGCGGTTCTATAAAAAAAGAATTCTAGAATGAAAATAATCATCAAAAAAATACTTTTTATTGGGTTAATTATTTTTTTGTTGATACAGTTATATCAACCTGCTCGAAATATTAGTTTTGAGCAGGATATAACTGGCAATTTTACAAAAGTCTATAATGTTCCTAAAAATGTTGAAATCATTTTGCGAACTTCTTGTTATGATTGCCACAGTAACAACACCTATTATCCTTGGTATTCTTACATTCAACCCGCTCGTTTTTTTATGGAAAGACATATAAAAGAAGGTAAAGAGGAATTGAATTTTAATGAATTTGGAAATTATTCAAAACGCAGGCAAAACAGCAAATTGAAAGCTATAAGTAAAGAAATCGAATCAAACGAAATGCCTTTGAGTTCTTATACTTTAATTCATAAAAATGCAATCCTTACAGCCTCACAAAAAAAGAAAGTTTTGGATTGGATAAATAAAATAGAAGATAGTATTTCATCACAAAATTAAAAATAATGGTAGAAAAATTAATAACATTCTCACTACGAAATCGGGCAATTGTCTTGCTGGTTTCGGCTTGCTTATTTGCTTGGGGCATTTACAGCGTACAACAAAATCCCATAGATGCCATTCCTGATTTATCCGAAAACCAAGTAATTGTTTTTACAGAATGGATGGGAAGAAGCCCTCAGGTTATAGAAGCGCAGGTTACTTATCCATTGGTTTCCAACCTGCAAGGCATTCCAAAAGTCAAAAATATCCGGGGCGCTTCGATGTTTGGGATGAGCTTTGTTTACATCATTTTTGAAGATGATGTCGATATATATTGGGCAAGAACTCGGGTGTTGGAAAGATTAAATTATGCACAACGATTATTACCACAAAATGTAGTACCAACCTTGGGTCCTGATGGCACAGGTGTGGGTCACGTTTTTTGGTATCATTTAAATGCGAAAGGTATGGACTTGGGAGAACAAAGAGCCTTGCAAGATTGGTACGTGAAATTTGCCTTGCAAACCGTTCCAGGAGTTGCCGAAGTGGCTTCATTTGGTGGATTTGAAAAGCAATATCAATTAGTGTTGGATCCATTGAAAATGCAATACTACAACGTCAGTATGATGGAAGTAATGAATGCTGTCAAAACAAATAATAATGACGTTGGAGGAAGAAAATTTGAAATGAGCAATATGTCCTATATCGTTAGGGGCTTGGGCTACATCAAAAACATAAAAGATGTAGAAGACATTGCTATTAAAAACTATAATTCCGTTCCGGTAAAAGTTAAAGATATTGGTTCAATACAAATGGGTGGCGA
>CANGUP010000208.1 GCA_947457105.1 Flavobacteriaceae bacterium | reverse complement strand
TAATTTTATAAAAAAATATCATGAAGATAAAAGATTTAAAAAAATATTCAACAGCTGAGAAAATAGTTCTTGCAGAACAATTATGGGATAGTGTTGCAAAAAAAGAAATCGAACTTTCTGATGAAATAAAAAACGAATTAGATAGAAGACTTCAAATTATTGAAGAAGGTAAAACTGAATATTATTCTTGGAATGATGTAAAAAATCATTTGAAGGAAATCAGAAAATGAAACAAATTCAATTCACAAAGGAAGCTCTTTTTGACATTGAAGAAATTACACTCTGGTATGAAGATCAAAGAGAAGGTCTTTCATTCGATTTTGAATTATGTCTAGAAGTAGGTATAAATGAAATACAAAGAACTCCATCTGCTTTTCAGAAAAGATACAAACAAGTAAAAATTAGATTTATTAACAGATTCCCTTTTGGAATTCATTATATAGTAAACAACGAAATCATTACTATTGTTGAGTTTTTCACACTTCACGTTCGCCATCTAATTGGCTAAAAAGAAATAAATCTTAAATTCTAATCCTAAATCTTTCCAATAATAAATACTACTTTTGACATTTATGAGTTATCTTATTTATGTTAAAAAATAGTTTTTTATGGATGTTATTGTTCTGTTTTTCGGGCATTTTTGCTCAGGAAATAGAAACGCCATATAAAAACAAAAAAATAGCTTTTTCTAAAGATACCATCGCCATTGATAACGTTAGTATCAATAAATCATTCTTTAAAATTCTTGACAAAAAAGGAAACGAAATTGACTCTTCCTATTATAAAGTAGATTTTCAAAACTCAAAATTGATTTTCAAAAACAATTACGTTTCTCAAGATTCATTGACCATTCGTTATTTAAAGTTTCCTGAATTTCTTACCAAAACCTATTCTATTTATGATGATAAACGAGTAGTTTCGAACGAAGCAGGAAATTTATACACCATAAAAAGAGACAATCTAAAATCCTTCAAACCTTTTGACGGATTAAATACTTCTGGAAGTATAACTCGTGGAATTACAGTTGGTAACAATCAAAATTCAACAGTAAATTCTAATCTTGATTTGCAAATTACTGGTAAAATTTCCAATAAAGTTTCGCTTCGTGCTTCTATTCAAGATAGTAATATTCCTTTGCAAGCTGGCGGCTATTCGCAAACCTTAGACGAATTTGACCAAATATTCATCGAACTGTTTTCAGACAAATGGAATATTCGAGCTGGTGATTTATTTCTTGAAAACAGACAATCTAAGTTTTTAAATTTTAACAAAAAAGTTCAAGGATTATCTTCAAAATTCACTTTTGGAACACCTCAAAATAAAACGGAAGTCTTTGCCTCTGGTGCAGTTGTTCGAGGTCAATATGCAAAAAGCAATTTCACTGGACAAGAAGGGAATCAAGGTCCGTATAAATTGCGTGGTGCTAATGGAGAATTATTTGTACTAGTAATTTCAGGTTCAGAACGCGTTTTTGTTAATGGAATTTTATTAAAAAGAGGTGAAAACAACGATTACATAATCGATTATAATGCAGGAGAAATAATCTTTACTTCGCTGTTTCCAATAACTTCCGAAATGAGAATTGTTATTGAATATCAATATTCTGATAGAAATTTTACTCGATTTGTAACCTATGGTGGTGCAACACATCAAACAAAAAAGTGGTTAATAGGCGGATTTTTATATTCTGAAAATGATGTAAAAAACCAACCATTACAACAAAATTTATCTGGTGAACAAGTTGAAGTTCTCAAAAATGCTGGAGATGATTCTAATTTAATGACTGCTCCTTCAGCTTACGAAGATTCTTATTCAGAAAATAAAGTTTTGTATGAAAAAGTCATTATTGGTGGTGTTGAAGTTTTTCAATTTTCAAATGATGAAAATGACACCTTATATAACGTACGTTTTTCTTTGGTTGGAAATAACTTAGGAAATTACGTTTTAGCAAACAACAATGCTGTTGGAAAAATCTACGAATATGTTGTGCCAATTGCCGGAATTCCTCAAGGAAATTACGAACCAATAACGCGATTAATTGCTCCAACAAAAATTCAAATTGCGACAATTTTAGGAAGTTATATACCAAATGAGAAAACCGCAATTGATTTTGAACTAGGAGTTAGCAATAACGATTTGAATCTTTATTCAACCATTGACGACAATAACAATAGAGGAATTGCAGCAAAAATCAACGGAAAACAGCGTCTTTTTTCAGGAAAATTCAATCTTGATGCTTTTGCAAATTATCAATTGGTGGAACAAAATTTTAAAACTATTGAACGATTATTCAATATAGAATTCAATCGCGATTGGAATTTAACAACCATTTCTGGTAATCAAAGTTTGTTGGTTTCAGGTTTAAATTTTGATTTTAAAACCAAAGGATTTGCCAAATATCAACTAGAAAAACTAGATTTTACAAATAATTTTTTAGGAACACGACATATTGTTCAAGGAAGTTTCAAACATAAAAAATTAGTTGTTCAGCAAAACTCTAGTTTCATGAAAAGCACTGGAACTATTTCAAATACTGACTTTATCCGAAATCAAACAAGAGCAAAACTGCATTTTAAAAAGAACTGGATTGGCGGAAGTTTTAATTTGGAAGACAATCAGGAACAATTGGTTGCCACAAATCAATTCACCACTTTAAGTCAACGATTTTCAGAATATGGAGCGTTCATTGGTCGTGGTGACAGTACAAAAGTTTACACTGAAATTGGCTATTTGAATCGAAAAAACGATAGTTTGCAATTAGGAATTTTACAACGAGTAAATACCTCTGATTCCTATTATTTGAAATCCAAATTGATTCAAAACAAGAAAACCAATTTATCGCTTTTTGTAAATTATCGAAGATTAAAATATACAGATGCAACAATTCCAACAGAACCATCATTGAATTCTAGATTGCTTTACAATGATAATTTTTTCAATCAGTTAATCCAAACCACTATTGCATACGAAACTGCATCAGGAACCATTGCTCAGCAAGAATTCACTTATTTAGAAGTCAATCCCGGACAAGGAGTTTACATGTGGAATGACTACAACAACAACGGAATTCAAGAACTACAAGAGTTTGAAATAGCTGCTTTTCCAGATCAAGCAAAATACGTTCGTGTTTTCCTTCCAAATCAAATTTTTGTAAAAACACATCAAAATAAATTTTCACAATCGGTAACTTTAAGCCCATCCAAATGGATTAACAATAAAGGTTTCAAGAAACTACTCTCCTATTTTTATAATCAAACTTCATTTTCATTAGACAGAAAAATTCAACGCGATACTGATAATTTTAATCTAAATCCGTTTTCAACAAGTGAAGATAATTTGTTGGGGTTGAACACTAATTTTAGAAATAGTTTGTTTTACAATCGTGGCAAGCAACGTCATTCATTGACTTACACTTATTTGAATGGCCGAATAAAAACATTGTTGTCTATTGGTTCGCAAGAAAACACAACACAGTCTAATCAGTTGCAATATGCACATTTAGTGAAAAAAAGTTGGTTATTTAATTTGGATTCTTCTGTTTCAAACTCCGAGAGTATTTCAGATAATTATGCCACACGAAACTTTGAATTGAATTCTTATGCTGTAGAACCCAAAATCTCCTATTTATTTTCGAACAATAAAAGTTTGACGCTTTTTTATGAATACAAAAACAAAGAAAACATCATAAACTTACTCGAGTCTTTAAAACAGCAACGCTTCGGAATTTCGTTTAATTATTCGAGCGACAATAAATTTACAGC
>CANGUP010000207.1 GCA_947457105.1 Flavobacteriaceae bacterium | reverse complement strand
CGTTGCCTATAGACGAAAAAACAGGTTTATTAGTATTTTCAGGAATACTTATGGCTGGGTTCTTGATAGTAAAAAAACAAAAGAAAATCAACCAACCAAAATAAAATAAATTTAACCTGTCTAACCAACAAAAATGCCCTAAAGAGTTTCTAACTTTTTAGGGCATTTATATTTATTATAAGAATTTATTGTAAAACACGAAGAAACTTTGCAATATCAATAACATTGGAGGAATTGGTCTTCTTAAATAGTCGTTTTTTATAAGTGCTTATTGTACTTGGAACTAAATTTAATTTATTAGAAATTTTAGCTGTAGAATAACCTTGTACCATTAACATTGCAATTTCAAATTCACGTTGAGAAAGAAGATTACTCTTAGATGACTCAACCATCTCTTTTTTAATTGTTTTTATTTCGGGAATATTCAAACGCAAACCTTTTGAAAAGTAGGAATTACCAAACAGAGCTAAATTCAAAGCAGCAACCAAATAATCCTCAGAACAATTCTTTGACAATAAAAAATCTACTTTTCCTTTTGAACATTGAATTTTATAATCATAAGAATCTATTTCGCTAAAAACAAATAGTTTTGATTGAGGTTGTAGCTTTTTTATTTTTTTTAAATCCTTAAGACTAGTAGTCTTAATATTTTCAAAATCAAAAATCACAATATCAAACTTTTTTTTACCACATTCTTCCAAAAAAAGAATACTACTAAAAACTAAAAAAACATCAAAATCAGGAAAATTACTTTTTATAACAGCATGCAAACCTCTAGCAAAAAAAGATTGGCTATTATAAATTAATATCTTTTTCATATATGTAAAAGTTGTTTTTTGAGTGGTCATATATGCTATCACCTTTTATTTATTGTGTTTGCTTAGACAAACTTGTTGTTAATGGCGATTTCATAATTCAGTAATTCTAATTTTAAGTATTTATCAGGGTTGTTAAATTTTTTCTTAAAAAAGTTAAATTTTAAAGTTAAATTTGCATATACTCTCTAATTAAACTAATGTAGTAAATGACATAAATTATGTTATAAATGAAATTAAACAACTTCCAGTTGTGTATAATTTAAACCATTTATGAAATAAAATTCACTGTTATTACTTAACAAAATTTTGTATTTAAAGATTGAATAATTTTGATTAAAATTCAACATATGAAAAAATCACTAGTTTTGTTAACTTTACTGAGTTCAATACTTTTATATAGTCAAAAAAACGTAAAAGAAACAGACTCAACACAAACCACTTTTAATAAATGGACTTTAGAAATTTCAGCCGGTCAATTAAAAGGAATTACTCCATATGCTGAAGGATATTATTCAAGTAATCCTAGGGTATCTTTTGGGTCTATCGATATAAATAGTTTTTCCATTGCAGGTAGATATTCTTTAGGACCAAAATTTGGTATTAAAGTAGGTCTTCAATATGACCAATTAAAAAACTTAAGCACAAATAGTTTACCTTTTAAGATGCGACAAATAGGGATTTCTATACAAGGTGTAACCAACTTAAATAGGTTATTCAACATAGAAAATGAATTAAATAGATTTGGAATACTACTTCATGGCGGTTTCAAAATTGACCAAATGAAATCTAAAACAGCTAACACCTCAACTAATAGTAATTTCAATAAGAAGGAACTTAATGGTGGCTTAGTTGTAGGAATTACACCTCAATATAGAATATCTAATAGAATTGCAATCTTTGGTGATGTTACTGTACAAAACAATTTCAGGCAACATTTTAATTGGGATGGTAGTTTCTCCGATTTAACATCAAATAACATGAATGGACAGTCTGTTGTAACCTCTATAGGTTTGTCTTTTTCTATTGGAAATAATAAAGTACACGGTGATTGGTCAATAATTAAACCAGAAGAAACACAGAAAATTGAAGTATTAAATAAACGAATTGAGGAGATAGAAACCTTAATGAATGATACAGACAAAGACGGTGTAGCAGATTATTTAGATCAAGAAAACAATTCGGTTGCTGGAGTAGCTGTTGATTCTCGTGGTAAAATGATTGACACAAACAGAAATGGTGTACCAGATGAAATAGAAAGATATGTTGCTTCTAAATCATCCGAACAAGCAAAATCAATAGAACAAAAAAACAAGAGTTCTCTGCAAACACTAATTGATGAAAAATATGTATCTGTTTATTTTGAACCAAATAAAACTGTGCCATCGAATGTTTCAACTGAGGGATTAAATTTTATTAGGACTTATTTAAGGTCTAATCCGGAAGATTCGGTATACGTAATTGGTCATGCAGATGAAATTGGAAGTGAGGAGAAAAACAAAAAACTCTCAGAAGAACGAGCCATAGCTACAAGAGAAATTTTAATAAAATCAGGCATAGATGGAAAAAGATTAATCATTCTTGCAGAAGGCGAAGACAATTCTGTAGATAAAAACTCAAAAAAATCTAGAGACTTAGTAAGAAAAGTTACTTTTAAAATTATCAAATAAATAATAAAACCCTCTTTAATAGAGGGTTTTTTAATAAAAAATGATATGAAAAATTTAATCCAGGTTTTCGTACTTTCCATTTTATTATTGAGTTTTTTTAATACAGCGGCACAAAATTATAGAAATCCAAAAGCATACATAGCTGACTTTGGAAAATCTGAATTATTTGTAAAAGAAGCTTTAATGGAATATTCCAAATCGATAATTGAAGCAAGTCCAGATGAAAGAATCCAAACAACAATGGAAAGAATATACATCAAACTTGAAGATATAAACGAAAATTTACTAAAAAATGATGTTGGAATAAATGGTGATACCGAATTAAGAGATGAATTTATAAAATTAAATAACAAAACGATTTTATTGCTAAAAAACAAAGCTCTTAAGCTAAATGATTACATCGTTCAGAGTAACTCTGATTATGAAGATATTTTTAAAAATTTTTCTTATAAAGAAAAAGAAATTACTGCCTACTATTCTGATATTCTGCATTATGAAAAATTTAAAAAAGAGTTTGGATTGAAATACAATATAGTGATAAGAAATTATAATAGTAAAAATGTATTTGAATATAATGCCTATCAAAATTTGATATTTTACAAGTTGAATGTTTTAGACGACAAATTAGTAACCTTATTTAAACTAAAAGATAGAGAAAAAGTAAATGAATGTATTATTCACATGGACAATATTATAATTGAGTCAGAATATAAAACAAGAGAATTTAAAGGCGCATTTGAAGATGAGTCTTTAAATAATATTACTATTGAATTGATTCGTTTTTTTCAAAATCAAAATGTATATCTAAAAGAGCTTTACTATAAATACATTGAGCAATACTTAACTTTTCAAGAAGTAAAAAAAATTGTTACTGAAAATGACGATGAAAAAGCTATTGCAGAATATAACGAAAAAGTGCGCAAGTTCAATGAATCTAAAAATGACTTTTTTGACTCATTATATGAAAACCAAATTTTGAAAAGAGAATTAATAAATAGATGGTATAAAACAAATAGCTTATTCCTAAAAAATAATATAGTTTTTGAAGACATTTACGAAAACTTCATAAAACAAAAAGATAAATAAACTTTGCATTTGGTAATAATTGAAATGTTGCTAATACTTCTAAAAAATTATTTTCTTAGTTATCACAGATTCATTTATAAATTTCACACGAACAAGTAAACCTTGATTATTAGCAGCCAATTCTTTTATGTGTAGATTTTCTAGATTGATTTCTTTTTTATCAATTAAGACTCTTCCAAGTAAATCAAATACAATAAT
>CANGUP010000206.1 GCA_947457105.1 Flavobacteriaceae bacterium | reverse complement strand
TAAAGTCAGAATACTTGTCGGTGTTCTTTGTTGTGAAAAACCTTTTGCAACGTGGTTTTCCAACAATTCTATCAAAATATCTTCAAGATGAAATAGGCGAAATTCATAAACAAGACGACTTCAAAGAACCTTTTTTGCTCATAGATACCGAAACACCTATTTGGCATAATACCATAAAAGGCGACACAGCCAACAATTACTTTCCTGCAAAAACATTTTTTGAACAAATAATTCTACAACACTTTGGCGAATATGCTTTTGTGCAGTGCCTTATTTTGCCCGAAGTAGAAATTAACGAATTGATAGGAGAATACAACAAGGATTTTATTAACCAACAAGTTGATTTCTTTTTACCACAAGTAAAATTAGTAATTGAAATTGATGGACAACACCACAAAACAAATGATGTTACAAGAGTAAGTGATAAAAAAAGAGATGATTATTTAACATCAAAAGGCGTTAAAACAGTCCGAATTACAACAAATGAATTACGAAACGGCACTTTTAAGGCTAAAATCAACGAAATAATCAAGTATTTAGCAGAAAATGAAAAGAAACTACTTTTCTACAAAAATGCTTATGCCAAAATCAAAAACAACGATATTTCAGATTATGAATATCGTACTAAATTTTTGCCAACCGCCATTATTCGTTTTCAATTATTGGTTTTAGACCTTTTGATTAACGATTATATTTCTTTGAATGATAAGACTTGGAAGTTCAATATTTTAGAAAGAGATATAAAAGGTTTTGCAGAATTAGCCATACAAGACTTGTTTTTGTGGCTTGGAAATCTTTGCCAACTTCGTAAATTAGATTTTCAAAAACCTAAAATTGAAATTAAAACCTACCAAAACGAAAACAAAGTAGTTTTTCACAAGGGTTTTATTCCTATTGATTTTAGTCTTTTTAAAAGATATACTGATGAAAATGAACTTAATACCGAAAAAATCTATGTGCGAACAGACTATTTTGGGGCAGAGAAAAACTATTTTAGGGCAAGTACAACCGAGCCACTAAAATATGAAATTGTAAGTGATAACGAGCAAGATAAAAATGCTTTGCGTTTTTTCTTGCAAAATATCTTTGAAAAGCCTGATTTTAGGGAAGGACAATTTCCAATCATTGTAAATGCCTTGCAACGAAACGATACAATTGGACTTTTGCCCACAGGTGGCGGGAAATCAATTTGTTATCAATTACCTTGTTTGTTGCAACCGAGCATCAATTTTGTGGTTTGCCCTATCAAATCTTTGATGTACGACCAACAAGACAACTTAAATAATTCCTTAGTTACCAACACAAATTTTATCTCAGGAGATTTGACTTCTGCGGAAAAAGAGAAAATACAATTTGACTTTTCACAAGGCAAGTATTTGTTTATTTGGGTTTCGCCTGAAAGGTTTCAAATTAAGACTTTCAGAGAATATTTATCTTCTGTAATTGCTAATTTTTCTATTGCTTATGCAGTCATAGACGAAGTACATTGCTTATCGGAATGGGGACACGATTTTAGAACTTCCTATTTGAACTTAGCCAATACCATAGAAAAATATTGCCCTGATACTAAGTTTATAGGGCTTACCGCCACAGCATCTGTAAATGTGCTAAAAGATGTAAAAATAGAGTTCAAACTCAAAGATGAAAATGTAAAAACTCTTTTAGATTACAGCAGGAAAGAACTACATTTTGAAATAATAAATGACGAAGGGCAAAAGTGGAATGTTCTAAAAGATAAATTAGACGAATTAAATAAAAAAGATAATTTTTTAGATTTTCAGGACAAAGCAGGTTTAGCATTTACGCCAAACGTAAATGGTGAGTTTGGTTGCTACACAGTTTCAAATAAAATAAATACGATTTACAAGAAAAAAGTAATGTGGTATTCTGGTGATACGCCAAGTTTTAGCACAAAAATTTTAGTTGATAACGTAGTTGCTGGAAATGCTGAAAAGGTAAAAGAAAGAGTACAAAGACACCTTGAAGAAGAAGGTTTTGAAAAGCATTTAATTGATAAATGTTTAAGCGAAAAACTTTATGAAGTAAAAGGAACAAGAAACCCAAAATGGTTTCAGGTTTTGATTGGGCAGGATATGCCTGTAATGAATGAGAATGATTTTAAAAAGTATAAAAAAGATGTTCAAAAATCTTTCAAAAAAAATGACTTTCCTTTAATGATAGCCACCAAAGCCTTTGGAATGGGTATTGACAAACAAAATATTCATTATACTTTTCATTATGGTTTGCCAAGTTCGGTAGAAGCCTTGTATCAAGAAGCAGGCAGGGCAGGCAGATGGGATAAAAACGACAAAAATAATAAAGACAAGAAAGCAAAATGCTTTGTATTTCATTCTCACGAAACTTTTGATAAAGCATTAGTTGATGAAATTTTTGCACCCGAAACAAGCATCACACGCATTGCAGAAATTAACAAAGAAGTAGGTTTTAGTGGTAAGGACATTTTTCGTATCATCTTTTTGTTCTTGCAAGGACAAAGAGATATGCAGGAAGATTTTATCATTATCAAGTTTTTGATAGACACTTATTTTCAAGCAAATACGACAAAAAAGATATTTTGGAACAACGCTAAAAACGATTTGCGAACATATAGTCAAAGAGTGTTTAACAAAACTGTTTATGCAAACGAAAATGAAATACAAAAAGGTATTTATAGACTGAGTTTGTTTGGCATAGTCAAAGATTGGACAACTGATTTTTTTACGCATTACGAAGTTGAATTTAGCCAAATCACAGAGAAAAATATATTAGATAATTTGGCAAAGTATATTCACAAATACGAGCCATTGACAGATGTAGAAACCAAAGTAAAGGCAGTTAATAAAACTACCATAACGGATAAATGTATTTGGTATTTATTGCAATGGACTTGGGAAAATATAGTTTATAACCGCAGGCAGTCTATAAAAACATTGTCAGATTGGTGTTCAGAGTTTGACAACAGCGAAGCATTTAAAGCACGTATTGACACTTATTTCAAATTTACAGAAACGACTTTTCTCTTTCAACACATTTGTGAATATCCAAAAGATTTTGAAAAATGGTTTGAAGTTTTCACTATTGAACGGGAAGTTCAACCAAAAAAGAAAGAAAAAATATTTTTGCCCGAAATTACTGTTTTAGGTAAAAGGAATGAAGAATTTAAGATATTGGGGGATAGTTCAAGACGTTTCTTAGAGAGTTATAAGTCAAATATTGGCTTAGACTTGATTAGTGGTTTTATTCGTTTATTTCTTGATGACTACGAAAATACTGATGGAAAACGACGTTTAGAAGCTTCCGTTTCGCAATTTAAGGATTTGTTTTCTGTTAAAGAACAAGACATTATTATTGAAAAAATGATAGATTTGGGTAGTCATTTATACCCTCATAGGCAATATGATTTCGCTATTAGTCTTACGAAATACTATCCTGAGCAGTTAGCTATATTAGCCGAAAAGTACAATATACTCACATTAACTCTTTTATTTATTGCGGAAAATCCGAAAGAGTTTAAAAAATCTTTTGAATTGTTTTACAATAAAGGTAAAGTTTTAAATAAAAAAGAAATAGAAGATTTAAGAAATAGCCTTAGCCGTTTTTTAGAAAGTTACCGTTCAAATATTGGCTTAAATCTAATTAGTGGTTTCATTCGTTTATTTCTTGACGATTACGAAGACACAGACGGAAAACCACGATTAGAAAATGCTATTTCACAATTCAAAGATTTTTTTTCAGTCAAAGAGCAGGATATTATCATTGAAAAAATGATAAGTTTAGGTTTGTATC
>CANGUP010000205.1 GCA_947457105.1 Flavobacteriaceae bacterium | reverse complement strand
TGATTTTAAACTGCATTGGCCTCTATTTTTTGGGTAAGTTCAATAAATTGTTCTACCGATAATTGCTCTGGTCGAAGATCAAAAATAGTATCTTCTCTTAAATTATCGGACAAATTTAGTGATTTTAAACTGTTTCGCATAGTTTTTCTTCGCTGTTGAAAAGCAGTTTTCACTACTGTAAACAGTAATTTTTCGCTACAAGGCAAGGAATAATTTTCTTTTCTACGCATACGCATCACGCCCGATTTTACTTTTGGTGGTGGATCGAAAACGGTTTCATCAACTGTAAAAAGATATTCAACATCATAAAATGCTTGAGCTAAAACCGATAGAATTCCGTAGACTTTACTTCCTTTTTTGGAGCAAATTCGCTCAGCAACTTCTTTCTGAAACATCCCTGAAAACTCAGGAATTTGATTGCGAAATTCTAAAGTTCTGAAAACTATTTGAGTAGAAATATTGTAAGGAAAATTACCAATGATTGCGAATTGCTTTCCGTCAAAAACTTCGTTGATATTGTATTTCAAGAAATCTTTAGAAATGATTTTATCTTTAAGTTTTGGATAATTAGCATCAAGATACGCTACTGATTCGTTGTCGATTTCAATAACATAAGTCGTAATTGGTTTTTCCAATAAATATTTGGTCAAAACACCCATTCCTGGACCAATTTCTAAAACGTCATCATAACCTTCAAGATTTAAAGTATTGGCAATGGCTTTAGCGATAGATTCGTCTTTTAAGAAATGTTGTCCGAGGTGTTTTTTTGCTTTTACTTTTTCCATGTTGTTTGCCACGAAGGCGCTAAGTCGCTAAGGTTTTTATTTTAAAGAAAAATTAAATAAAGTTATAAATTCTTCGTCTTTCCCGCGCAAGCGGGAATCCATTTTTACAAAATTACTTAATCATGCCAATCAATTGCTAAATCTTTCCAATCTTGATTTTCTTCTTCAATTAAATTTATTTTCCATTGTCGGTTCCATTTTTTTAATTGCTTTTCTCTTGCAATTGCATCTTAAATAAATCCAAATGCTTCAAAATAAACCAATTTATCAACATTGTATTTTGAAGTAAAACCCGGATTGATTTTATTCTTATGTTCAAAAATTCTTCTTTCTAAATCATTAGTAACTCCTATGTAGAGTGTTCCGTTTTTTTGACTTGCCAAAATATAAATGTAATACTGATTTAAGTTATTATACATATCTCTCTATTTTGGATTTCCGCCTGCGCGGAAAAGACGCAGCATAATCTAAAAACTAATTCGTCTGGAAAAACTCCGAAATCATTTCCAACTCCGTTCTGAAAGCCAGCATTTTGTCTCCAAAAAGTCTTGTTCCTTCTTCTCTTAATCTTGGCGCATCTTCATCGTAATAACGTTGCAAAGTTTCCTTACTATCAGTAGTGTACTGAATGGCGTAGGTTGTTCCACCCATTTCTTCTTCAACTAAAACTTTTACCATTCTAGCAGAAGAGAATTTTCCTGTGGCAAGAACATCATTTATGTGTTTGGTTTGCATCCAATTCATCCATTGATTGTGGACGCTTTCGTGTATGTTTACTGTTACGTTGTATAATATCATATGATAATAAATTGCTGTTTTTAATTACTGCTATCAAAAAACTAAATTGAATCGCCTCGAAGTTTCCTGTATTTTTTCTGCGAAGTTACATAGTGAATACTGTCTTCATGTTTAGTGATAACTTCTTCATAAAGTGGTTTTGCTTTTTCAATATCATTCAACTGATTATAAATTTCGGCAGAATAAAATAAGGCCTCATCTATATAGATACATTCTTTAAAATTATCTAAAATCAACTTATAATTTGCCAAAGCAGCATTAGTATCTCCTAATTCTTCATAGATTTTTCCAATTCTTAATAAGGTTACTGGTTCAATAGCATCTCCTTTATTTTCTTTTAATATAGCTTGGAAAGCGGTTAAGGCATCTTGCTTTTTTTCTTGATATAATAAAAAATCGGCGCGAGCAAATTTCTTTAAAGCAACTTGTGTCGAATCTTCTACAGTGTTATCCGAAATTAAAAGAAATAAATCTAAAGCGTCATTAGCAATCAACTGGGTTGAAGCCGATTTTAAAACTTTCAATTGGTGTTCTGCCCATTTAAAGTCAGCTTTAAAATAACTGGTTTTGGCTGTTTTTAAGCTTGCTTCTTGACCAATAGGACTATTATTAGCATCATTCTCAATTTGCGAATAATAAATTAAAGCTTGATTGAATTTTTCTTCAAATAATAAAATATCTGCCAGCTCCATTTTAACTTCTGCCACTTGATCTCTATTCAATGGCATTTCTAAAACGTTCTTCAAAATGACTTTTCCAGTTTCTGCATCTTTCATGTTAAATGTCACAAAATGTGCTTTAATTTTCAAAAGAGATAATGAAAACGGACTAACACCAAACTCCTTTATCAAATTATCCAATTCTAGATTAATTGCTGGATAATCTTTAGGGAGTGCTTTAGCAATTTTCATATCCATTAAATAGGAATGTGATTGAACTTGCAAATCCAAATCTTTAGTGTTTTCTAATACAAATCCTAATATTTCTTTTGCGGCTTCTTGATCATTTTCTTCAATAGCTAATTGACCTAAATTTACAATGTTTGAAAAAGATTCCGGATTCCTTTTGTAAATGGCTTTTTCTTGAATAAAAGCTTTTCCATACTCCTTTTGTTGAACATAAAACCAACTCAAAAATTCATTCCAAAAAATATCTTGATTTTTTTGAATTCTAATTAATAAAGCTTTTTTCAAAGCATCGTTAAAAGTTACATCTGTTTCTTCTGTTGTAAATCGAGATAACTGATTTTGAATCATAATCAGATTTTGAGGATTGGTATACGATTCAGTCAAGAACATATCAATCATTTTATCTGTTTCGCCTTTCTGACCATAAAGCAAAGCCATTTGGAAATTAAAATTGAACTTAGGTTCCAACGAAACTGCTGTTTGATAAGCCAATAAAGCATAATCCACCAAAGCTTTTCTATCAAAAACATAGGCTATTTGATACACCTCACTTGGATTCTTCTTAATTTTATCAATAGCTTGATCGTAATACTTGTTGGCCTTTTCTTGATTTTTTTGGAGCTGATAATTATACCCTAATTCAACTAAGAAATTACCTTGTTTGTATTTGTCTAATCGTTCTTGAATGGCTTTTTCTGCCTTATCAAATTGCTTTAACTGCTGATAACATTCTACTGCTTTCTGAAAATAATTGAAATTATTAGGCTGTGCTTTTAGCAGGTCTTCATAACTTACCAAAGCCTTTTCAAACTCACCTCTATCAAAGTAGTTTAGCGCCAATTGTTCGTTTTGACCATGAACAAGTAGTGATAAGAATATAAATAATAAAGCAATGATTTTTTTCATTTAATAATCAATTTCTGAATCAGTGGTTAAATCTTCAAGTTTTATTAGTTTTTCAATTTTAATGCTTTTCCAAGTTGTTTTTAGATTACTTTCTTCAAATTCGTTCATTCCTGTAATCAGTTCTTTCTTTTTTGATAGAAAATTAATACTCACCGAATTACTTTCACCTGTTGACCTGTGGAAACTATCTGAATCATATCCTATTAAAACAAAACTATTGTCTTGAAATCTAAACTTGTATTTTCTATCTGTTACATACCAACTACCACAGCTTAACCAATAATGCAAATCTATATTTAGAACGCCATTTTTAATTTCAATTCCTCCATTTTCCATAAATGGATCATCTAAACAAGGGCTTTCTAAATCATCTTGCGAAGGAATAAATTTTTTATTGATACTTTTCAAAACATATTTAGAATCTGTTTTA
>CANGUP010000204.1 GCA_947457105.1 Flavobacteriaceae bacterium | reverse complement strand
ATGAGTTGTTAAACAAATATTGCACTACTAATGTTCGTATGGCAGAAAGTTCTATTCGTATACTTACTAAATCTATTAATTAACAAAACAGTAACGATTCCTGTTGAAAAAGGAATAATTCGTTCAAAATCTATTATAGTTGATGCTACTCATACTTTGTCAAGATCTAATCCATTTTTAGCTATCGAAGTTTTGAGAGAACGCTCCAAGTTACTTCGAAAAACAGTATACACCTTTGATGAACAATTCAAAGAACATATGCCTGAAAAGAATACCGTTAATGATTTAGAAAAGGATTTGGTTTATTGTAAAGAGTTAGAAAAACGTATCGAAAACGATCCATCTATAAATTCAATTCCTGCGGTGAAAGAAAACTAAACCTATTAAAAGAAACCGTTGAGGATACTCAAGAAAACCTAACTTTATCAAAAGATACCGATGCAAAAATAGGTCATAAATCTGCCGAGAGTTCCTTTTTTGGATATAAAACTCATTTGGCTATGACCGAAGAGCACATCATTACTGTAGCAGTAGTTACATCAGGAGCAAAAGATGATTGACCAGAGTTGCCTAAACTTTTAAAAATCAATCAAGAAAACGCAATTGATGTCGATACCATTATTGGAGATGCTGCTTATTCCGGAAAAGAAAATCTTAAAATCGCAAGTGAGCAAAATAATAAAGTAGTAGCAAGACTAAATCCATCAATAACACAAGGATTTAGAAAAGATAAAGATAAATTCGATTACAATAAAGATGCCGATAGGTTTGTTTGCCCAGCAGGACATTTAGCAATGCGCAAAGCACGTCAGGGCAAAAAAAATATTGGAGAAAATCAAGTAGACACATATTATTTTGATGTTGAAAAATGCAAATCTAGCCCTTTAAAAAATGGTTGTTAGAAAGATGGAACTAAAACTAAAACTTATTCAGTATCCATAAAATCAGAATTACATGAAGACCAAATATTTTTTCAAGAAACAGAATATTACAAAGAAAAAGCAAAACATCGATACAAGATAGAGACCAAAAATAGCGAATTAAAAAATGTTCACGGTTATGATAAAGCAATTTCATACGGCATTACCAATATGCAAATGCAAGGTGCGATAGCAATATTTACAGTAAACATAAAAAGAATACTGAAATTAATATAGGAAACGCAATCTAATCAGAATAAGCGGTGTTTTTTAGTGTCTTCAAGAAATTGAACGCTTTTTTTATGTAACATTTGTAACATTTTAAGTGAATTTTATTAGATAAATTTGTTCTATGAAATATTTTGCAATTTTATTGTGCTTTTATTTTAATGCCTTAACCATTCTTCCATCGGTTAAAGCAATCAAGATGCAATTTCTTCAAAAAGAACAAGTTTCATGCAATAAATCCAATTCTGATTGTGAACCAATAAAAGGTTGTGAAAAAGAAAAATGTCTTTTGAGTTATAGCTTAAATAGTCCAACATTTTTAGTATTTGCTTCAACATATTCTTTTGTAAACAACGTAAGTTTTATTCCAAAAAAGGAAAATATTTTATACCACAAAAACTTTACATCTAATTATAATGTAACTATTTGGCAGCCGCCAGAATCGTTTTTAGTGTCTTAAAGAAATGTAATTTTATTAATTACAACAAATCAATTTAAAATTTAAAACAAAAAAAAATGAAAAAAATAGTTTCAATATTAGCAACAATAGCTTTCTTATTTTCAATGAATGTAAATGCTCAACAAGAGCCTAAACAAAAAAAGAAAAAAGCTAAAACAGAAAAATCATGTTCTTCAGAAGAGAAAAAATCTTGTGGAACCAATGAAAAAAAAGGTGGTTGTTGTTCTTCTAAAAAATCAGAAGAGAAAAAATCATAGATTAACAACCCAATAGTTAAAAATAGTACCAGTTTTTAACTAGCACTATATAATTATTTATTGTATTAACTTTTAGGATAGTTAAATAAAAATACGAATTGTCGAAGACAAATAAATTTGTGTAATATAAATTTGAATTTAATTTGTGATAATTCGTGTAATTTGTGTCTTTTTTAATTTCCATTAAAATATTAAAAATGAAAACATTATATAAAATTGTATTGCTTTTAATCTCAAGTTTTGCCATTTCGCAAACTACTTTTGATTATCAGGTGCAATTAAATCCGATAAACATTCCGAATTTTCCCGGAATTCATTCGTATGCATTTGCTCAACACAATGGTAAATGGCTCATTATTGGTGGTAGAGTAGACGGAATTCATGCGCGTCAACCTTTCAATGCTTTTCCAGCTTCAAGTAATAATACCAATATTTATGTGGTTGATATTGCTACCAATCAGTTTTGGTCGGCTTCAGTAAATTCTTTGGCAACTGCTTTAAAAGAACAATTGCAAGCAACTAACTTCAACTTTTACCAAGATGATGCAACTCTTTATTTAGTTGGTGGTTACGCTTTTTCTGCTTCTGCAAATGATCATATTACGTTCAATAAAATGACTTCTGTTGATGTGCCAAATTTGATAAACGCAGTAATTGCAGGAACACCAATTGCAAGTTATTTCAAACAAATGACCGATGAAAATTTTGCAGTTACTGGCGGACAATTAGGTAAAATTGGAAATACGTTTTATCTTGTTGGAGGTCATCGTTTTGACGGACGTTATAATCCAATGAACAACCCAACTTTTGTTCAAACTTACACTAATGGAATTAAAAAATTCACCATTAACAATTCGGGTACACAATTAAGTATTGCTAATTATGAAGTGATTACCGATGCCGTTCATTTACACCGAAGAGATTATAATTTGTTACCACAAGTTTTTCCTAATGGAGAATTGGGTTACACCATTTCATCAGGTGTTTTTCAAATCAATGTAGATTTACCATTTTTGTATCCGGTTGATATTAAAGCATCTGGACATGTTGCTCAAACTTCATTTAATCAGTATTTGAGTAACTATCACAGTGCAAAATCCTGTTTGTATAACGCAACAACCAACAGAATGCACAATTTGTTTTTTGGAGGAATTAGCCAATATTATTATAACGGAACTACATTGGTTCAAGATAATACAGTTCCTTTTGTAAACACAATTAGCCGCACAACACGATTTGCAGATGGTTCTTTGCAAGAATATCAATTACCAGAAACAATGCCTTCTTTAAAAGGAGCAAGTGCCGAATTTATTCCGAATAAGGCATTACCACATTTCTCTAATGAAGTAATAAAGTTAGATGAAATCATAGCAAATGAATTTGTAATTGGTCATATCGTAGGTGGAATTTCAAGTCCTTCTACAAGTCCTTTTACTACTAATCAAACATCTACAACTTCTGCAAATCCAACCATTTATGAAGTAAAATTGATTAGAAATCAACCTTTAGGAGTTCAAGAAATTAACGGAAAAAATCCATTTTCTATGACGGTTTCACCAAATCCAACTCAAAATGGTAATGTAAAAATCAATTTTAATATGCCTTATGAAACAACAATTGATTATTTTATAACTTCGTTAGACGGAAAAATTATTACAGATGGTGAAGTTTCAGATGCCAAACAAGGAGAAAATTCAATGAATTTCGAAATCGATGGAGTTACCAATCAAACTGTTATCATAACTTTTATCTTTAATGATAAATTCTATGTTTCTCAAAAGGTAATTTTGAATTAGTTAAAACAAATTTATATTGAATGATTTTCAATTATTTAGTTGAGTCAATTATATGCAAAATGTCACACTGAGCTTGACGAAGTGCTTCAAAAAAAGTCTTCGACAAGCTCAGACAGACAGTAACATTCTAATTGATTTCTTCTTTTATTCAAAAAAAGCATTTTTCAAATATTTTGATTAACTCT
>CANGUP010000203.1 GCA_947457105.1 Flavobacteriaceae bacterium | reverse complement strand
TACTAAGTTATTCAACGAATTATAAAGAAAAATTAATTATTTTTTCTTTTTATGACGGTTTTTTCTAAGTCTTTTTTTACGCTTGTGCGTAGCCATCTTATGTCTTTTTCTTTTTTTTCCGCTTGGCATAACTATATATATTAATTATTAAACAATCTATAAAAATGTGTGTTTAAAAAAAACACTCCTGCTATTAACAGGAGTGCAAAGATAAAATTTTTACTTTATAAAATACTCTAAATTGAGTAAAAAGAAAAATTATTTTACAACAACTTTATTTCTAACCTCCTCTAAGAATACTTTAGCAGGTTTGAAAGCTGGGATGTTGTGTGCAGGAATGATAATTGATTTTTGTGCTTTGATAAGTCTTCCTGTTTTTTCAGCTCTTTTCTTAACGATAAAGCTACCAAAACCTCTCAAGAAAACATCATTTCCATCTGCCATGTTTTTCTTAACTACAGACATGAATGCCTCAACTGTTTTTTGCACTTCTAATCTTTCTAATCCTGTTTCGTCAGCGATTTGCGCGATAATATCTGCTTTTGTCATAATTTATAATATTTTGATTTTCAATAGCAAATTTATATGTTTTTTTGATATATATTTGATTTTAAATATTTTTTAATAAAAAAATATACGAATAATGAATTTTAGCCGACAAATAACCGATTGGTATAGACAAAACAAAAGGGAACTTCCATGGAGACAGACGAGTAACCCCTACTTTATTTGGTTATCTGAAATTATACTTCAACAAACTCGCGTGGCTCAAGGTATGGACTATTATTTAAAGTTTGTAGAACACTACCCTACGGTCTATGAACTAGCTGATGCAAATGAACAAGATGTATTAAATGATTGGCAAGGTTTAGGATATTATAGTAGAGCTAGAAACCTACATACAACAGCAAAAATAATTCAATCAAAATTCAAAGGTAAATTTCCTGATAGCTATGAAGATATTTTAAGTTTAAAAGGAGTTGGGACATATACAGCTTCAGCAATAGCTTCTTTTGCATACAATTTACCTCATGCAGTCGTAGATGGAAATGTTTACCGAGTATTGAGTCGTATTTTTGATATAGACCTTCCAATTGATAGTAATGAAGGTCAAAAAACATTTAATCAAATTGCAAACGAACTTTTAGATAAAGAAAATCCTTCATTACATAATCAAGCAATCATGGAATTTGGAGCATTACAATGTACACCAAGTACACCTAAATGCTCAGATTGTCCTTTTCAACTAGAATGTATTGCTCTTAAAAACGGAACCATTACTGAAAGACCTATAAAAAAAGGTAAAACAAAAATTAGAAATAGATACTTTCATTATTTCAATTTCAACAATGGAAAAGAAACCATTTTACAAAAACGAAATGAAAAAGATATTTGGCAACACTTATTCGAATTTCCAAAAATTGAATTCGATATAGATCAAAACATAGAGGAAATTAAAAATAAAATTGAAAGTCTATTTTTGATAAAGCCTTCCAATTATTATGTTAACAAAAAACATATACTTTCGCATCAACATATTTACTGTACTTTTTGGGAATTTGAACAACTTCCTGACCAACTAGATGAAAATTGGGAAATAATAAGCTTACCAAATTTCACCAATTACCCAATTCCTAGGGTTATTGATCGTTACTTAGAGGATAAACTTAAATCAAAACAACATCGATTACTTATATGAAGTAACTATTGATTTTGTATCTTTGTTAGAATTGATTGTTAAAAACAGATGTTAAGTTCCTTAAATAAAGTTTCATTAATTGGAAGGGTTACAAAAAAACCAGAGTTACAATTATTTGAAACTGGTTCCGTTTGTAAAATTACAATGGTTACTCTTGATTATTTCACAGATAAGAAAACTGGTCAAAAAAAAGAAATTAATGACTGGCATAGTATTGTTTTTTGGGGAGATACAGCAAAAACAGCTCATCAAAATATACTTGAAAACCAATGGATTTATGTAGAAGGTAAATTAAAGCATCGTAAATGGACAGCAAAAGATGGAACTTTTCATAGTAGTGCTGAAATATTTGCTAATGAGTTTTTAATTGTACCTAAAACCAGTCCTATTTCTCCAGAAAATCAAAATTCTCAAATTTACCCGGAGACACCTCAACCTACTCCGAAACCACTACAAGAATTTAACGATACTGATCTAGATGAACTCCCTTTTTAAAACTTATTATGATTATAAATTTAATTCAAACTTTAATTTTAACTCAAAATACCTCTGGAACTTCCGGAATCGTTTTTAGCTCTATTACTATACTTATCCTATTGACTTGCTCAAGTTTAATAGCTGCTTCAGAAGTAGCGTTTTTTGCACTTGAACCAAGTGATAAAGAAAAACTTAAAAATGAAGAAAGTAAAAATGCAAAAAGTGCTCTTGAACTATTAAACAAACCACAAGATTTATTAGCAACTATTTTGATTACAAGTAATTTTGTCAATGTTGCGATTGTAATTATAACAAGTTCTTTGTTGAATATCATCTTTCCAGCAGAAGAAGGAGAATCCTTGATGAGATTTGTTATCGATGTATTTTTAATTACCGCTATTATTTTGCTTATTGGAGAAGTTATTCCAAAAGTTTATGCTACAAAGCAAGGTGTTCCTATTGTAAAAATGATGGCTCAACCCTTAACTTTTATCTCAAACATGCCTCCTGTTTCTTGGTTGAGAAAATTTTTAGTGAATGGTACAAAAATCATACATCGCTATGCAGCAAAAAAAGAAGTTAAAGTTTCAAGTGACGAATTAGAACAAATATTAGCTCTTACAAAAGAAGAAACAACATCTGAAGATGATCATAAAATTTTGGAAGGTATTGTCAAATTTGGAATCACAGATGTCAAACAAATCATGAGACCTAGAACTGAAATATCCGCTATATCAAACACATTAACATTCAAAGAAGTACTAGAACATATTCAGGAAATGGGTTATTCTAGAGTTCCTGTATACGAAGGAACATTAGACAAAGTTGAAGGGATTTTAAATATAAAAGACTTATTACCCTACATTGATCAAAACGAAACTTTTGATTGGCAGAGTTTTATTAGAAAGCCTTTCTATATTCCTGAAAATAAAAAATTAGACGATTTATTAAATGATTTTCAATCGAAAAAAATGCACATGGCTATCGTTGTAGATGAATACGGTGGAACAAGTGGCTTAGCAACATTGGAAGATATTTTAGAAGAAATTGTTGGTGATATAACGGATGAATTTGACGAACAAGAAATTAAGCACACAAAAATCAACGAAAACGAATATATTTTTGAAGGGAAAACTTCATTGGTCGATTTTTACAAAGTAACTAAACTTGACGGAAAAGAATTTGAAAATAATAAAGGTGAAGCCGATACACTTGGAGGATTTATAGTAGAACAAGCTGGAAGAATTTTGATGAATAGAGAAAGTATTCAAGTCGAAAATTGCAAATTAATAGTAGAAGCTTCTGACAAAAAACGCATAAAATCAATCCGTGTCTTAATACAAGATGAAGTTGATTCATCACTAAATACAGAATTATAATGTTTACTAAAATCACTTCAATACTTACAAGCGCATTGTTTTTAACTGCATGCGGAGGAGATGAAATGCCTATTCCAAAACCACCCACATTTTTAAATATTGAGTTACCTGCTCACTCATATAGAAAATATAGTGAATCTTGTCCTTATGAATTTGATATTTCAACTTTATATCAAGTTAGGGATGTGTACGAAGGGAAAACTTTAACATGCCATAAAGATATTTTGTTTGGGAAATTAAACGGAACTCTCCATTTTTCTAATATTATTATGGATAAACCGTTAAAAGATTATATCAATTATGCTATCGATAAAGTTGACGAACATAAAATCAAAGCGACAGATATTCAAGATAGACAGATTATACGTCCAAAAGATAAAGTTTACGGAACTATATTTGAATTAAAAGGTGATGTTGCTTC
>CANGUP010000202.1 GCA_947457105.1 Flavobacteriaceae bacterium | reverse complement strand
GAGGCATGATCGTAATGCTGACTTGACTGAAAAAGTAGTTGATTTAGACAACACCAAATACACACTCAAGAATTTTAATGGACAAGGTAAAGATGGTGTTAAAATTGAACTTTGGATTAATGATGGCAAACCAAGGCATAATGGTGAACCAATTTACAAAAAAGACACCATCAGGATTAAATATTCAAAGAAGTACCATGACGATATTGATAAAACCGGTAGCCTGACAGACCCGGATGTTAAGAAATATTTTACGATTGATGGTAGCAATATCAGAGTAGATACAAATTTTGATTTAGTCAAGACCGAAAAAAAATTTACTGTAAAGGTAAATTCCAAATCCGAAACTCAAGTTAATGCCGATGTTACTTGTAAGTTTAAATCATTAACAAAACAAATTGATAAAAACGGTCAAATTACATTTTCCGGAGAAGAGCTAATGAACCAATGGGAAATATCTGCTAAGGGGCAGGGTGCACTAGCCACTAAAATGTTTATACCAGAGAAAGTTGATGACACAGAGATAATACTTTTACTTCAAGAATTCAAAGAAGTAATTTTCAGAGTACAGAGCAAAGGTGATGTATTGTATAACTTTACAATTTCTTTGAGCAGTAAATTGGGGACTCATAACGTAAAACCAGGCGAAGACAAAGTTACTTTTTTGGGAGATGAAATAAATGAAAAATGGGGCATAACGGTAAAGCAAAAAGCGTATGATGATTATAAAGGAAGCTACTGTCCAAGTTCTGATTTTAGTCCGTTTTTAATTGAGTTAGTTAAATCTCCTAAAGGAAACCACATTGAAAATCCTCCTCCTATACCTAAGAAGCCACCATTTTACCAAAAGTATAAAGTTCCTATTATAACCGCTGCTGTATTTCTCTTACTTGGTATTATTCTATTCTCAGTTAAAATTGGTAGTAAAATTGAACCAATTTCTGATAACTCACATATGTATGTTGATTATCCTGAAGAAATTGAAATATTTATGGATACTTTGAAAAAATGCAAACGAGATATGTGTGTTACAAAGGTTTCTAATAATTCTGAGGCGGAACAAAGTTTATTGCATAAAATTTTCCCATTCTTTTCTAGTACAGATAAACCTAAGCCAATAGTTAAACCAGATAAAGATTTTTGTTCGAAAATTGAAAAAGCTATTGCCATACGGAGAGCAATAAACAACGGCCAAATAGATGATCTTAGAACTAAAAAGTACTCACCGCTACAGCAAAAGTTTAAAAACGCACTCGATAGCATTAAAGATGAGTATAAAAAACAAATAGGAGATGAATTATTGGTTCGAAAAGTAAGCGAAATGAATTTGGATGATATCGCTGATTTAATACTTAAAGTTCAACGTGATTTAGAATTAGCTAATAAGCCAAAGGAGCCACAAGGTAACACAGCAGAAGACCAAAGCAAGAAAGCTAAGGAAATTTCAGAATCTAAAAAAGAACAAAAAAAGAGCAATACAGAAAATTCACAAGAGAAGCTAGAAAAAAAGACGGAGCAAAAAACAAGTTCCCTTGAAAGTGATTTTTGGAAATTGGTTCATGATGCTAATGTTAGTAAAGATTCTTATAATAACCTATTATCTAATCATAAGAATGAAAAGGGGGAGATAGTTAATTTTTTAAATCAAATTTGTACAAATACAGATTCATTCAAGCCATTCACAACCATACCCGAGAAGCATAGGAAAACAGTAACTACTCTTAGTGAACTAGAACAAAAGTACAATAAGGAAAAAAATGAAAAATGAAAAAAATTAAAATAATCTTACCAATATCAGTCGTTGCTATCATTGGTGCTTTTGTATGGTGGTGGTGGGTTGGCACTAGCTGTCCGCCCCCACCACCACCAATCGAAAACCTATTTACGAAGAAAATCCAAAGTGATATTGATTCATTAGAGAATGTGCCTAAAAATGTCTTCTGTAAAGGTTTTTACAATCACATTCAATCCGAAATTAAAGAATTTCACAGAGATAGTTCTTTAGGGGTCACTTACAAAGGCAGTAAGGAGATCAAAAGTGCTGTTAACAATGAACAATGGAAAGATATTCTATCTAAAAATCTCTATTCCACTTATGTCAGTAAGTTTATAGACCAGGCCATGTATGTTTTCAATGGTAGTGAATGGAAAGATGCTGATTTGAATTTTATTCGAAGCGAAGTGCAGGTACTTAAGCATTCAACTTATTTGGAGTCAACAAGTCCGGTCGCAAACTCCTTAAATTCAATCATTAATATTTTAGCAAAATATGACGAAATTAATGGCTTTGTTTCAGGTTGCAATAACTTCAAATTTTCGGATTATAGCATTGCCTCGCGGTATCCGGACGTAAGTGAGAAAGTTAAGAAGTCACGCGCTTACCTTGCAAATAATCTCGATAACTCTTATGTAAATAAATGTACTCGTCTTAAAAATAGCTTACAGCAAATACCCAAAGTTCTATTTTATAAACACTTTGGCTATTTGATGGAAAAGATAAATGAAAACGCTGGGCAATATGCGTCATACCCGTTTCAGATAAACTTTGTTGATTCTATTACTAAACCACTTAAAGAACAAGTTGATGCCTTAGATAACACTGTTTATGGTATTAGTGATCCCGAGTTTGACAATGCTAAGGAACAAATAATGGATTTGTTAAAAAGTTACAACCGACAAAGTTATATCTATTTTAAAGACAAAATAAACAAAATTAAGGATGAGTAAGATTATAATTTTCATATTGACTTTATGTTGCTCTTTTGTTGCCCACACGCAAACTTTAAGAAGTGACGATTTTGAAAAATTAGTATTAGAAAAAGATAGTTTGAAGCGGTTTGTGATTAAACCCCTGAATGATAGTATTGTAAGATTAAATTCAACATACAACAAAGAAGTTTTAGAACTAAAAGCTCAATTAAAGTCGTTAGAAATAGAAAAAAATGATTTGATAAAGAAAAATGAAAATCTAAGCTCTATTAATGCTGGTTTAAACAGTGCTAAACCTAAAGTGGAACGAGATAATTTGCTGAAGAATGTAGACTCTTTAAACGCGAATATTATCGAATTGAAGAAAAATGTTTCACAGAAAGACGATGAAATTTCAAATATAAAACTACTGGGCCTAGATAAAGAAAAACAAGAAAAAGAAGCCGGCAAGCAAGAAGTATTAAGTCGAATAGTTCAGACCTACAATAAGCCACTAGATAATTTAATTAAATCCCTTACAATTAATGTTGTGAATAGAGATTCGTCAGTTATAGGAAGTAATACGGAGGCACAACCCACTTTGTTGAGTTTGCAGAAATATTATATCGCAGAACAAACCTTATATGAAAAGTATGACGAACAAAAAGTGAAATTGGCATTGGCTCAATTAAGTAGCATAGAGCAAACCAATAGCGTAAAAAATCTGACAGACAAAATTGATACATACAAATTAAGAAATGATGGGTTAAAAGCAACAATTGATAAGATTCTTAAAATAGATCTTGTTACACACGATGAATTCGATGATAAATCACAAAAAGAAAAATTAAACGATATTTTAAGTGAGCTAGCTTGGTATTTTCGAAATTACGGGTTCAATTTTACTGATTACCCTTATCTATCTGGGATAGTGTTAGAGATAATAAATCAGAAACAAAAAAACGCTAGTAAGGATATAAGTGGCTTAAAACAGAAATTGTAAATGGTTGGTTGGTTTTTAAAAACTTCAATGGCTATTCCAACTAGTGTCAGATAAGCCGAATACAACAACCCACCTTATCTTTAATTATTTTTCCAAAGTAGAAAAAGGGTTATGCTAAAAAAACATTTCGTAGATTAAATAACCACACAGTATAGGGATACTGACCTCCTCCCATATTTCGAGCCATTATAAAGTAGAGAAATCTGGGTCTTTTTTACTTTTTTGAATAAACTCTCTTGGGGTTAAATTTCCGAGAGAACTGTGCGGTCTGTATTCATTGTATTCCTCCTTAAATGCTTCTATTTTTTGTATT
>CANGUP010000201.1 GCA_947457105.1 Flavobacteriaceae bacterium | reverse complement strand
TTTTTAGAAGGACCAATGGGTGCTTTTCCATTTTGGACATGGGTGGGCTTATTTCTAATTGCAGAAGACGAGATTTTAGTTTAATCCGTAACTAAATCCAATTTGGAAGATGGATTCTTGTTTTTTAGTGCCTCTTCCTGTCGTATTCTTATCATCAATGTATTCGAAGCTAGTCCTTAAATAAAGATTATTCATCCATTCGTAGCTTGCTTGAAAAAAGAAATCATTTCTGGTTTGTTGGTAATCGGATAAAAATCTAGGTTGAGGCTCGGCATTGTATTGGTCGTACACAGAGCCTTCTCCACCTTTATTCATCAATTGCACCCTTGCACAGAATTTTAATTTTGGTAGGTAATTGTACCTAGCAAAAATCATTTTTCTATGAAAATTACTACCCATCCAATCTCCCAATGGATAGTTAAACTGGGTGTAGGTTTGTGCGGGAATTAAATTATTGTATACAAATGGATTGACCCTGGTGTACTCGGCGCCTAAAGTTAGGTAAGGGGTAAAATAATCAGTAACTGAAGCACCTAAGGTGTAGCCTAATTGGTTCCTACTTTTGGATTTATCAAAAATGGAGGCTAATCTTATTTCATCTATAAATAAGGATCCGTATAAATGGGTATTTTTAAGTTGATTTCTTGAGCTTATCTGTAAAAAATATTGTCCATTTGAGCCTGCATTAATCAAGTAATTGCTTTTATTGTTATCGTAGATTTTAAATAAATTAATGGGTAATAAAAATCCAGGATCTAATTGGTCACTGTAAATAATGCTTTCGCCAATAGCCAAGTCTAGTCCTTTTTTTAGATTAAATTGTAAGGTATGACTCGCAATAAATTTTTGTCTATTGATAATGCGAATATCGCCACTCACCCCACCATTATAGGTTGGATAAGTTTTAGTGGAATCCACAATTTCAGAGTTCAGCCAGCCATGAAAATAGTTAAAACGTAGCCATTTGATGGGTTGATAGTCCAATCTTATTAAAGGAAAACTAGGAGCACGGTCCGATAAAATAATTCGCCCATTTTCACCATAACCCCAAACAATCTGGTCTTTCCCAAAACTAATTGAACCATTTTTAAAGCTATAATTGATGGTTGCTCTAACATCGGAGTGATTGATTTTTTTATCATCATTCAATCCCACTAAAATAATACCTGTTTTGGCATCCTGTCTTCTAAAATCAAGTTTATTCACTGTATAAAAATCACGAACAGTGCCTAATTCAGTCACATCTCTGTACAATAATTGATAGCCCCATTTTTTCCCAACCCTACCCCAAAGGTTTAACCCATTACTTACTTGTGATATATTTAATCCGCTACCTCCAATAAAGTTTGCACTTACATTAGGATCTAAATTCAATGAAAAATCCTTAGTATGTATAAAAAACATTCTTGGTCTTTTGTAAGCGTCTTTGACAAAAAAACCAATTTCGTTTTTAATGAGGGAATCTGCCACAAGGTCTTGATTGTATTCTTGTAGGTAAAATTGCAATTCCTTAAATTCAATAGCAGTTAGATTCGCTTTTTGTTGGTATAATAAGTTTAAGGCATTCGCAATTATAATTCTTTCGACTGGCTGAATGATATCCTGTAATTGTATAAAACCTTTTTGTGCCATCCTTGCAAGATAAGCATGGGCTTCTGCGTTTTTATTTTCCCAAATTGTTTGCGCATGCATATTCTTAACGCCAAAGCTCAAAATAAAAACAAGTAGGACAAATCTTAAACTGTTATTCATTAATATGCATTTTGGTCACCCCTAAATATATTCACGACTGTTTGAATGATGATTTGTAAATCTAACCAGAACGACCATCTATGAATATAATACAAATCAAAATTTACACGGCGTTGCATTTCCTCTGTTGTTTTAGTTTCACCTCTGCATCCATTCACTTGGGCTAATCCAGAGATACCAGGCAATACCACATGTCTTAACATATAGTTGTCAACGGTTTGTATAGATTCTAAGTTCAGTGGTGTAGGATGTGGACGAGGACCTACAACAGACATATTGCCAATTAGCACATTCCAAAATTGAGGTAATTCATCTAAATTGGTTTGTCTTAAAAATTTCCCAATCAAAGTGATTCTTGGATCATTTTTAAATGCTTGATTGTAATTGCCTCCTTCATCTAGGTCAGAACTTTCCTTGACCATGGATCTAAATTTATAGCAAGTAATTTTTTGATTATTTAAACCCCAACGCTCTTGTTTAAAAATGACCGGCCCCTTACTGGTTAATTTAATAATGAGGGCGATGATAGGCAAAATGAATATTCCAATGGTTAAAAAAAAGATACTAGCAAATACAACATCAAAAATCCTTTTAACTAATTTATTTTCTCTTTTATCTAAAGGTAAAAATCCAATGTTTACTACAGGTAACTGACCAATATTTTGTACAAAGACAGAAGAAGTGGTAAAATCTGTTAAATCGGGCAACATCCTTACGCGTAAATTATTATTATCACAAATATGAATGCATTCTTGTATTTGTTTGGACTCTTTATAAGAAAGTGCGATAAAAACCTCATTGAAATTATTGTTTTTTAGCACTTGATTTAATTGATCCAATTGACCAAAATAACGCACTTCATTGATTAAAGCGGGATGATCTGCGATATATCCTGCACATTGATAGCCGTAATAGTAGTATTTATTAACTGTATCTATAAAGTTTGCTGCTACTTGGTTATTACCTATCAATAACACCTGATCAAAGTAAGCGCCTTGGTATAAAGCAGAGTGTATTTTTTTTCGGAGTGCATATTTGGTAGCTATAGCCAAGAAGGAACAGACACTTACAAATACAATGATAAAAGGTGAAGAATATTTGTGGTTCAAGCTGAGGAAAAATAGCACTGAGCTTAGCGATACAGCAAAGATGATGGTGTGGTAAATGATAAATACAATCTCCTCGGAGAATTTGTTAGACCTTCTTTCTGTGTAAAGCTTTGAAAATAGGGACATAGACCACCACAATCCAATGGCGACAATGTAAAAAACAGGGCTAATGACCGGAATTACACCTTTATTAAACCCATAAGCAGTCAAAAAATAGCCCGTAAATACTACTAGTGCATCTAGGCTATACTTTATATTTCTTAAAAACAGGTTGGGCTTCTGCATGAAGTCTAAAATATTATAAAAATTAACTTTTTTTTTGGGGGATAAACAAAGCTAAATAAAAATGATTAAAACTTGCTTTGAAATTATGATAAATGGGTGAAAATTAGTCGCTTATTTAGTTTGTAAATTTATATTTATAACTATCTTCGCTTAAAATCCCCCCAATTTTATCAAATCAAAATGCTTCAGCTAAACCATAAGATTTTGTTCTATTAAATCTGTTTTTTGGCTGCTTGTTTTTATATTTGCAATCATTAAAGCCTATGTTCTAAATGGGACTTAGAGTGGCCATGCCTTATTCAAAATCAAAAAAATTCACTATATGAATTTAATCAAATCTTCTTTTCTATGTTTTTGTTTTCTATTGCTAATTAGTACGATTGTCCGTGCCCAAAATGCAGGTAACTTATTGGGTGGCAAGGACTTAACAACATTAAAGGTTGACGCATTGACTGACGCAGAAATAGAAAAAATTCAAGCACAATTAAAAAAATCAGGTGCCACAATTGATATGGTAGAATCACAGGCCATTGCTAAAGGGATGTCTCCTACAGAGTTTGCAAAGTTAAAAGCTAGGTTATCTGGTGGTACAGGAATCAAAAAAGCCTCTCCATTGACAAAAAAAACCGTAAATAGTGGGGATAACAAGGCTAAAGATACTGCAGATCAGTATAGTTTTATCACCTCCTCCATTAACCCATTGATTTACGGCTATGATTTATTTGCCAATAACCAGGGCTTTAAAAATAATGAAAATATAGCCACCCCATTAAATTATGAAGTGGGCACCAATGATGTATTAGAATTAGTAGTTTATGGTGTACAGGAATACAGTACAGAACTTGATGTGAGCAAAGAGGGTACTGTTTTAATAGAAAATGTAGGA
>CANGUP010000200.1 GCA_947457105.1 Flavobacteriaceae bacterium | reverse complement strand
TGTAGCTTTAAATATTATAATTATAATAATTTATTCCAGCGATTAGTTTACTTATTAGTCAATAAAAAAATAACCAATTTGCGAAAACTTAGAACTCTTCCTATCACAAAGATTAACATTAATATACCCAGTTATATTGTTCCAGATGATATAACTCCAGACTTTCAATTGTTTATTCTAAAAGGTAATAATGGAGGTATTGAACTATGGCATCTGTAGGATTTGATTTTAATTATAAAATTGCCATTACTCTTGATGGGGCATGGGTTCTTTTTCGTCAAGACCCTAATCTTTTAATTGTTGCAGATTCGGTAACAGGTCAACAATTTAATACCTTAAAATTAAGTCCTTTTAAATATCGAAGAAAAAATATTGCTATTAGTGCTGTTGCCAAAAGTGTTAATCAACTCTGGTTAATTTTTGTTTATGAAGACAATACTTTTGATGAATGGTTTTTAGCGCAAATTTTCGCAGAAAATACAGAAAAACAATCCAACCCTCCTTTTATTTATAGAGCCGTCAGCCAAAATGGTCAATGGGCTTTAAGGGAAACAAAAAGAAGATGTTTTCAATTGCACGATTTAAAAGCTAACGAAATCACTTCACTTGGTTATAGTTTATTGCCAAAAATTAAAAAAAATGATGAATATTTTTGGGAAAAAATAGTTTTATCAAATGATGCAAAATTTGTTATTACGCCTAAATTAGAAAATGATTTTCTTGATGAAGGATATAACTATGAAAGAGGACTGCGTTACTTTGATTTAATTAATAAAAATCCTATTCCTATTCTTGAGAATAATTCTTATACTAGCTTTTCTCTTTCAGATGACAATAAAATTTTAGTGCTTGGTTTTGAAAACGGTAAAATTGAGTATTATAGATTGGGAAATGGGGAGAAATTTTCATCACTTCTTTTACATCAGTCTCCTGTCACTTCTATAAAGACAAAATTTATAGACGGAGTTTTAACAACTCTTTCCACCTCACAAAATGGACAAATTATTCTTTTTACGAATAGAACTACTGCTTTTAAATTAGAAAATCACGTCAGCCTTATCCTTTTTTCACCAAATAATAAAAATATAATTATTGGAGATGTAATTGGGAGAAACTTAGATAGAGAACAATACCATTTATTTGAAGTTATCACTCCATCAGTTTTTCCTGAAAAAATAAATTTATTTTTATCATCACAAGAGGCTATTGAAAAAAATAGTTCAAATAACTACTATATTCTATTGGGGTACGATAAAGATAAAAACGAAGTTGTTTATCACTACTTACAAAAAAATAACGAAAGAATAATTATATTGTTTGAATCCTCAATTAACGCTCATTTTTTTAATCAAGAAATATTAAAAGAAGATAATTTTATTGCCTTTACTGTTGAAAAAGTATCCGAAAAACTCATTAAAACTTTTTGTGAAGAATCAGGATATTCATGGGAATTTATTTCTGATAAGCAGGATACTTTAATAGAAAAAAGTTTGCATTTTTGGGAAATTCCTCAAATTAATCCGTATATTAATTTTTGGATGATTGGGCCTGGTTTCCTAAATTTTAAGCTCTATCTTAATCAACGCTTATATTATAAACGAGAAATATTTATTGATGAATCGAGACAATCTGCCTTGCCTTTTTTTCCCATACCAAGCCTTAATATATGGACTGATGATTTAGATGGCTCCTTATTATTCTTTTTTCCTAGTTCTCATGTTTATTACAAAATTAATTTTAAAATCAGTTGTCTTATTGCTAATAATCAAGATGGAAAAACTTATATAAATCTCTATTATGCTTGTGTAAGGGCAGATTATCAAGTTGAGTCTATTTTACTAAATTTTTTAGAGCAACAGGAAAAACTCTTAGGGAGAACTCACGAAAAACTGATTGAAACACTCAATAATCTTTATAATATTTACTCAAAGCAAGGTAAAACAACTGAAGCGGTAGCAATAATGCAAAGAAAGGAGGAACTTGAAGAATTATACAAGCCTGAAGAAATTATTTTAGCTGCTAGTGATGCCTGTTGGATGCGGGCATTTATCGGTGAGCAAGAGACCTATCCAATTCTTGATAGTTCTTATATTCGTTTTAATGTTAGTCCAGATAAAATTTTCACGCCACCATTAACATTAAATATAGAAAATGAGATTATGAACTCAGGAGAAGTTATAGACATAAAAAAATCAGATAATAACATTGAATTGAATACAACTAAACAAATTCATGTTATATACCTAGTTCAAGAAATTCGTGTTTTATTAAGTCAGATTTTTGAAAATTTTCAATTGATCGTTGAGCCTGATACAAACAAAATAGAATTGTTGAAAAAAACATGGAATGATATTAAGCTTTTATTTCATAACTTTGATTTTCAAGAAGATAGCCAATACTTAATCCATAAAATTAAAACAAGTCAATTTTCTAGACAACTTAAAAAATTTCTCAAAAATCCCAATAATATTTCTCATCCAGCAATTCTCGTTACATTTATAATTCCTGTTATCTTATTGTTTATTATCGGTCAAGATAACAACTTTTCTTTCACGTTTACAGAAATAATACTCACCCAAAATCCTCTTTTATTATTGAGAGAATTAATTTCATTTTTTTGCTTTAGCTTTTTAAATATCGTAGTTTTAGGCAGTTTAGCTATCACCCCAATTTTGATAATGTCTAAACTTTTTAATATTGACATAATCACTTCTTACTTTACAAACAAATTATCAGAACGTGAGCAAAAATGGTTGATTTTCCCAACAATAACCTTTATCCCTCTTTATTTTCTGACATTTTTAATAATTACAATTAGTGCGATTTTTGTAGGAATATCACTAACAAAGGAGATCGCAATTTATTGGACAATGAAATTAGCAACTCAACCCTATTGGTTAATTATTATCTCGATTGGTTTCTTAACTTGGCTTGGTGATTTAGGAGAATGGATACTTAGAAAACAAAGATACAGACTCAGCAATAATGTTGCTGCGATTGTCGGTGCGATTTTTATAAACTTATTAGGAAATTACTTAAATCAAGTTTTTGGGAAACACTTTGATCCTAATTCCTTATTATTTAATTCTAGCCTTGCCGCCGTTGGAGGATACGGGGGAACAACTCAGGATAGAAAAAATAAAAATTTTATTGGTGCATTAGGAGCCGCATTAGCCAGTGTCTATTTTATTAATAAATATTCTCTTCAAGTATTTTCCTTGATTACTCCAAGTATAGAAGCCCTATCCGAAAAAATTCTTTATCTTATCGGGCTATTAATTGGTATTTTGTCAGGAGGATTTATAGGCGGATTTGTCGGCTTATTGATCGGATTTTTTCTCGCAACTTTATTCGCTTTTGCTACGTTCTACTTCTCTTTCGGGGTGTATCACTTAGCCCAGCAAGTAATGAACGATTTTCAAGAAAGAGGCTATAGTAAAACCTTTACTAGCATTATTTTGATGATCATTACCTTATTCGGTAGTGCATTTGGTTTAATACTTAGTCTTATTTTTTAAAGAATCCGCTAAGACGGATTTTAACCGCCTATCCTTTCGCTTCCTGCATTCCAAAACACCCAAAAAATAGGGTTTTAAAAAAACCAGAATTCAAAATAGGAAATAGCGTTGGTCTATGGGTAAAACCGTAGCGGGTTCACAGATTAATAATTCCCCGTAAGTACGCACTTCGTAGGTTTCGGGATTAACTTCCATGCGCGATAAAGCGTCATTAAGCTTCATACTAGCCTTACTGATATTGCGCGTATTCGACACGGCCACGGCGGTTTTTTTCAGCTTTAACTTCTCAGGAATGCCCGCTTTTACAGCATATTTAGAAACAAATGTCAACGAAGTTTTGGCGATCGCAATTCCAAAAGAGGCAAACATGGGACGCATATTTTTAGCTATCAGCCATCAGCCGTCAGCTTTTTTCTCCCCGCTCCCCCATCTCCCAATTCATAATTCATAATTTATAATCTATAATTCCCACTGATCACTGATTACTGTTTACTGATCACTGAAAACTCTCCCCTCCTTTGGAGAAATCAACCATGGCCCGGGCAACGGAATTCGATCGCACAATGATGCAAAGATGTCTAACCCTT
>CANGUP010000199.1 GCA_947457105.1 Flavobacteriaceae bacterium | reverse complement strand
TTTACATTAAATTGGAACGATTGGACCAACAATATAGTGGGACAAAATGACCAATTAATTACAACTTATCCAGCATCCAATGAAGGTCAGAAAAATTTTGTTTTGGCAATAAAAAACCTTGTAAAGCAAAATGCTCATGGACTAGGTTTTTGCTATTGGGGTTCAGAATGGGTTGCTTTTCGTGGAACTCAATCTACAAATGGTTCTTCATGGGAAAATCAAGCATTATGGGATTTTAATTTTAACTCGTTGCCTGTTATCGATGCTTTCAATCCGTAGTTGATTTATAGGCTTTTTATCACATAAGTAACAATACCCCAAATTATCAACTCATTTTCGTCAGTGACTTTTATGGGTTGGTAATTTTTATTTTCAGGCATTAGGTAGATGCAATTGTCTTCTGTTTTGATTCGTTTTACAGTGAATTCTCCATCGATGAAACAAACCGCAATTTTGTTGTTTTGAGGTTCTAAACTTCGGTCAACAACAAGAATTTCTTTATCATTTATACCAGCATTTATCATGGAATTTCCATTTACTTTTATGTAAAACGTAGATAATGGATTTTTACATAATTCTTTATTTAAATCGATGCCACTTTCCATAAAATCGGTTGCAGGTGACGGAAATCCAGCAGAAACTCCTTCTTTTATATAAGGTATTTTCAATTCGCTTTCTAAGTTTGGACGAAAAAAAGTTAAAGAAGGTTCTCTTTTTAGTGACATTTTATTTCTAGTATTTCGTTAAATCTTGTTGTGTACCTTGGTGACAAATGATTTTGTTTCATGTTCCAAGTTAGATTCAAATTTTGTGTTCCTAATTTTACTTTTCGGTCTCCAATTTTAGCATTCAAAAAATCCATTGCTCTCATGATAGCCAAATGCTTCGGATTTTCCTCTTCAAATAATTGAAGTTGTTTTTTATCTTCATCAATTAATTCAGTAACTATAACACCAGCTTTTTTGAATTTGATTCCTTCATTTCCTTTGTACAAATCTTTCAACATGGATATGGCAACATTTGAAATTGTCAAAGTCGAATTGGTTGAATAAGGCAAAGTAACTGCTTTATTGAAATAATATTTTTGAGATTCATATTTGTGTTTATCAATGACCAACATCACAATTATTGTTTGACAACACGATTTTTGCTTGCGTAATTTTTCGGCACAAATCGCAGAAAATGTCGCTATGCGTTCTCGCAAGTCATCAAATTCTGAAATCTGTTTCGGAAAACTTCTAGTAGTTGCAATACTTTTCTTCTGTTCACGAATAGGTTCTAAATCTAAAACTGATTTTCCTTCCAATTCATATTTCAATCGCATACCAATAACGCCCATTTCTTTTCTAATCCAAGCTTCGTGTTGAGGTTTTGTAAAATCATAAGCTGTTAGAATATTGTGCGCCATCATTTTCTTTGTTAATCTGCGACCAATTCCCCAAACATCTTCGATTTTGGACCATTTTATAGCTTTGATACGTTTTTCTTCCGTATCAATTACATAAATTCCTTGTGTTCTGTCTTGAAATTTTTTTGCAATTCTATTGGCTACTTTTGAAAGTGCTTTAGTTGGTGCAAATCCAACACAAACCGGAATTCCAACCCATTTTTGTACACGTTTCTTCATTTGAATTCCATAATCGTGATAATCAGAAATCGACATTCCATCAAAGTTTAGAAAGGCTTCATCAACGCTGTAAATTTCAAGATTTGGAGTAAACGCTTCTAAAGTTTTCATCACACGATTACTCAAGTCACCATATAAAGGATAATTGGAAGAAAAAACTTTGATGTTTTTTTCTTTAATTAATTCACGAATTTTAAATTCAGGCGCACCCATTGGAACACCAACTTCTTTTGCTTCGTTACTTCTTGAGATTACGCAACCGTCATTATTAGACAAAATAACAACTGGTTTTCCATTATATTGAGGTTGGAAAACACGTTCGCATGAGGCATAAAAATTGTTACAATCGACTAAAGCATACATGTTGTAAATTTAGTCAATAATTGAATTTCACAATTGTTAAATAGTTCGATTGTTGATAAATAAAAAACCACCAAAATTGCTTTTGATGGTTTTGAGTATTTTAAAAATAGTATTCTTATTTGATTAAATCGGTAACTAAAGAAGGATACAATCCGATGATGATATTTAATACAATTGAAACGATTCCAACTGCATAATATACAAATGGAGTACTTTGTTTTTCTTCTCTTGGTTCTTTAGTATACATTGCTAAAATTAGCTTGAAATAATATCCAACACTAATTATAGAATTAATAACACCAGCAATAACAACTATTAAGAATCCTGCTTGAATAGTTTGTGTAAACAACATGAATTTAGCAAAAAATCCTGAGAAAATTGGGATTCCAGCCATTGATAAAAGTGACGCTGTTAAAACTGCAGCCATTACTGGATTTGTCTTTCCAAGACCGTTGAAGTTTAAAATATCTTCGTTGTCTTTATTTCTTGTTACATTTATGATAACTGCAAACGAAGCAATTCCTGCTAAAGCATAAGCAACAGTATAATAAAGTAAGTTCCCAGATGAATTAGATAGACTTAATAAAGTCATCATCATAAAACCTGCATGAGAAATACCTGAAAAAGCCAACATACGTTTCACATTATTTTGACGTAAAGCCATAATATTTCCAACAGTCATAGAAGCAATTGAAATTATTACTATAATATTTTGATATGCCGAAGAGATATCAGCATTCATTGTAGTCAATAATTTATATAATGTTGCAAAAGCCACAACTTTTGCTAAAGTACTCATCGTAGCTGTTACAATTGAAGGTGCGCCTTCATAAACATCTGGTGCCCAAAAATGAAATGGTACAGCCGCAATTTTGAATAACATACCAACTGTTAGCAATGAAATTCCTATTGGAAACCAAATGGGTAATTCTGCTGAGCGCGACATTTCGCTAATCTCTGTAACATCAAAACTTCCCATGGCTCCATAAATCAAACAGATACCAAATAGAATAAATCCAGATGCAAACGAACCCATTAAGAAATATTTCATTCCGGCTTCATTACTTTTTATATCTAATCTGCTACTTCCTGCAAGAATGTAAAGAGCTATTGATAATGTTTCAATTCCTAAAAAGTACATTGATAAGTTAGAAAAAGAAACCATCGCAACAGCACCTGCTAAAAGGAAAATTTTTATGGCTATAAAGTCAGAAATTTTTGTCTCATGATCTTTGTAAACATCATGGCTCATGGCTACTAAAAATATAGTAAGAACAATGAATAATGATGAAAAAGCATTAGAAAATTTATCAGCAACAATCATATTGGTGTATTGACTGTTTAACAATTCTCCAAATGACCAAATATTTAGTGTTGTACCTAGTATTGCTAATAGACCTAAGATAACTACAGGTACAATTGCTTTTCTAAAATTAAAGATTTCAGCTATAAGACAGAAAACGCCTAAACCTGATATTGCTATTAATGTATTCATTTTTTATTAAGGATTTAGGATTTAATGATTTAGGATTTTATCCAACACCATTAAATCTTAATTTTTATTATTTCTTGATTTAATTGTTTTTATTCCAGCTGAAAAAATTGACACCAATTCATCGGCTTCTTTTATTAATCTTTCTAATTCGACAGTATTGTATTTAATTTCTAATTCTTTTAAAAATTCTAACCAAAACAAACTTTCGTCAGCTTCTTCATCAACAACTTTTAATTTGTTTAAAAAATCAGCATCTGATTTTCCTCTACATACTGCTCTATAATTTGCTGCAACAGATGATGAAGATTTAAAAAGTTGAAACGAAATTACATCAACAGCTTTGTTTTTTTCAATTTCCATTAAAAACTTAAACGTATCAACAGCAAATTTTTTCGTTCTTGCTTTTAATTTTTCTTTAGTCATAACTTGTGTGCTCTACGTATTCTAAGAATCCTAAATCAAACTATCTATTAATTTGAATTAGAGTTTCTTTTATGCTTGGCATTACCAAATCTACAATTGGTTTTGGATACAATCCGTAGAATAGTAAAAAGGCGATTATTATCACAAAGACAATTATTTCGGTTATTGTAACGTCTGTAAATAATTTAGTATTTGTTTCTCCTA
>CANGUP010000198.1 GCA_947457105.1 Flavobacteriaceae bacterium | reverse complement strand
CATTAGTAGAATTTCTTCAATCTAAAGGAGTTGCTATCGACCCAAACCCTAATTCAAAATTAGAAGGGGAACATTTTGAAATGCTACAAAAGCAGTTCGCAGACGACCAAACGCTTAAAGAACAAGCGAAATTGACTGCAATCAAGCGTGAAAAAAGAGAAACTATTTCTCTAAAAGATACAAAACCTGAAACAAATGATGTTCAGGATGATGAAGACGATTTTGATGTTACAATACTTGAAAAAGTTAAAAATACACCAGTTGAACCAGTTGTTGTAGCAGAAACTACATCTGTAACAGAAACTCCTGAAGAGAAAACTCCAGATGAATCACCTGCTATAAACCAAGCAAAAACAATTGGTGAGGGGGATGTTCAAATACAAGTAATCGGCAAGATTGATTTAGACAAAATAAACTCAAAAACTCGTCCTGACAAAAAGAAAAAAGAGGATAAAAAACCTACTAAAGAAAATCAACCAACTCCAACTGCTAAACAGGAACCGGCTAAACCTGTTGCACAAGAGAAAATAGTTGAAACTCCTAAAGCGGTAGAAACACCTAAGGAGGCTCCTGTTGTTGAAGCTCCTAAAGAAATCGAAACAATTCGTGTTGAAAGAAAAGTTCTTTCGGGTCCAACTGTATTAGGACGTATTGAGCTACCTGTAGAGAAACCAAAAACTTCAGATAACAAAGGGGGACAAAAACCTGGTGATGAGCCACGTAAAAAACGTAAGCGTATCAAGAAAATTGATCCAGCAAAAGTTGCTCAACAAAATACACCTGGGAACCAACAAAACCAACAAGGCGGAGGAAATAACAAAAAAGGGAATAATAAATTTGGAAACAGACCAAATCCAAATGCCCCTAAAGTTGCTCCTACCGAAAAAGATATTCAAAAAGAAATTAAAGATACGTTAGCTCGTCTTTCTAATAGTGGTGGTAAATCAAAAGCCTCTAAAAATAGAAGAGCAAAACGTGATTCAATCATGCAGCGTCGTGAGCAAGAAATGATTGATGCTGAAATGCAAGAAAAAATCTTAAAATTAACTGAATTCGTTACTGTTTCTGAATTAGCAGCAATGATGAATGTTAGTCCAACACAAGTTATTTCTGCATGTATGTCTTTGGGTATCTTCGCATCAATTAACCAACGTTTAGATGCTGAAACCATTCACATAATTGCAGAAGAATTTGGATTCGAAACAGAATTCGTTAGTGCAGAGGTACAAGAGGCTATTCCTACTGTTGAAGATAGAGAGGAAGATTTAATCTCTCGTCCTCCAATTGTAACAGTAATGGGACACGTTGACCACGGTAAAACTTCATTACTTGACCGTATTCGAAACTCTAACGTGACGAGTGGTGAATCTGGAGGTATTACACAGCATATCGGTGCGTATTCCGTTGTAATGAATGATGGTCGTAAAATGACTTTCTTAGACACACCTGGTCACGAAGCCTTTACAGCGATGCGTGCTCGTGGTGCTCAAGTAACAGACGTTGCTATAATTATAGTTGCAGCGGATGATGACGTGATGCCACAAACAAAAGAAGCAATTTCTCACGCTCAAGCTGCTGGTGTACCAATGGTTTTTGCAATTAATAAAATTGATAAAGATGGTGCAAACGCTGATAAAATTCGTGAGCAACTATCTGCTATGAATATCTTGGTTGAAGAATGGGGTGGTAAATACCAATGTCAAGAAATTTCAGCGAAAAAAGGATTAAATATTCAAGAACTACTTGAAAAAGTATTATTAGAAGCAGAAATCTTAGATTTAAAAGCTAACCCTAATAAAAATGCTGTGGGTACAGTGATTGAATCTTCACTAGATAAAGGAAAAGGGTATGTTACAAACATGCTTGTTGAAGCAGGTACCATGAAAGTAGGAGACGTAGTTTTAGTTGGACGTCACTATGGTAAAGTACGAGCGATGCATGACGAACATGGTAAAAACCTTAAAATTGCAGGACCTGCGACACCTGTGTCTATAATTGGTATTAGTGGAGCACCAAATGCAGGAGATAAATTCCACGTGATGGATGATGAGCGTGAAGCTAGAAACATCGCTACAAAACGTGAGCAATTATACCGTGAGCAAGGTTTACGTACTACTAAACATATTACATTAGACGAAATTGGACGACGCTTGGCCATTGGAGACTTCAAAGAGTTGAACTTAATTATCAAGGGAGACGTGGATGGATCTATTGAAGCATTATCTGATGAATTGCAAAACTTATCTACTGACGAAATCGCAATCCGTATCGTACACAAAGGTGTGGGTGCTATTTCTGAAGCGGATATCAACCTAGCATCTGCTTCAGATGCAATCATCGTTGGTTTCCAAGTTAGACCATCTGTTGCAGCAAGAAAGTTAGCTGATCAAGAGCAAATTGATATTCGTCTGTACTCTGTAATTTACAAAGCAATTGAAGAAATTAAAGATGCAATGGAAGGAATGTTATCTCCTGATATCGAAGAAAAAGTATTAGGTGCAGCTGAGATACGCGAAACATTTGATATTACTAAGGTTGGAACAATTGCAGGATGCTTTGTAACTGAAGGTACAATCAAACGAACATCTAGAGTACGTGTTATCCGTGATGGAATTGTTGTCCATACAGGTAAATTAGGATCTTTAAAACGCTTCAAAGACGATCAAAAAGAAGTAAAACACGGCTATGAATGTGGTTTGAATATTGATAAATTCAATGATATAAAGATTGGAGATATCGTAGAAGCCTTTGAAGAAGTAGAAGTGGCTAGAAAATTATAATTTTCAAATAAGAAAATACAAAGGGCGATCATTTATAAAATCGCCCTTTTTTATTTAAATAAAAAGTTGTTATTTTGAATTAAATCCTTTCAAAATGAAATTTATCATAATCCTATTTTTAGTATTTTCAATAGTATATTGTAAAAAAAATACAAATAACGAATGTAAAGGTAATTTGATTAGAGATGTTTCAGATACTACATTAAATAGTACTTTTTATACTGACACTATAAATTTTCAAGCAATAAGTGATTATAAATATGTATATGATATAGTAGCTTTAAATTACTGTGAAAATAAAATAAATCATACAATTTTTCAAAGTAAAAAAAAATATAACTTAAAAATCAATCAAAAAATTTACTTAGATTGTAAAATGTTAAAAATATTTAAATTCAAATTAGACTCCAATGGAAAAGAAATCAAGGATAAAAATGGAAAAAAAATAATTATCCTTGATTCAATAAAAACATGTAATCTATTATCTATGTAAAAGACCAATCATAGGTATTTAAATCAGAAACGCAAGCGGTCAATAAATCGATACTAGCTTGTATATCATCCTTATTAGCCATTTCAATCACTTGATGTAAATGTCTTGTAGGTACTGAAACTGCACCTGCAATAGAACCACCTTCAGTCATTAATTGTATTCCAGCAGTATCAGTTCCACCGGCAGTTAAAATTTCTGGTTGCCACTTGATTGAATGTTTATCCGCTACTTGTTTCATATATGCAACCATTCTATAATCACAAATGGAAGAAGCATCCATGATTTTAATAGCAGTCCCTTCCCCTAGTTTAGTAATCATTTCATGAGCTGCAGCACCAGGTAAATCAAATGCAATCGTAGTATCTAAACCAAAACCAAAATCAGGTTTTATATTTAAAGAAGCAACTTTCGCTCCGCGAATTCCAACCTCTTCTTGAACCGTAAACACACCATAAATATCATATGGAACTTCTTTTCCTTTTAATTGTTTGAACATTTCAATTAAAATGAATACAGCCAAACGGTTATCCAACGATTTACAATTTACATTATTACCCATTTCTATAAATTCTCGTTCACGCGTAATTGGATCGCCTATCGAAATGGATTCTATTACTTCTTCTTTAGTTAGACCTGTATCGATAAAGTAATCAGATAATTTAGCCACTTTATTACGTTCATCTTGAGTCATAACATGGATTGGTTTCGATGCCATAACCCCGATGATGTCTTTTTTTCCATGAATAATGACACGTTGCGCTGTTAACGTTTTGGGATCAAATCCACCCAACGTCGTAAAACGAATAAATCCTTTATCGTCAATGTGAGTCACCATAAAACCAATTTCGTCCATATGGGCACCAATCATTACTTTTTTGGATTCTTTTCCACGTTTGATT
>CANGUP010000197.1 GCA_947457105.1 Flavobacteriaceae bacterium | reverse complement strand
TATCAATGTTTAACTTATTACTTCCTTGGTAGGCAGTGTAAATTGGAATAAATTTGATTGTTTCGTTTTTATCATTGGTGATTTCAAATCCTTTAACTGAATTTATTTCTAATTTTTCTGTTTTTCCTTTTTCTTCTATTCGATACTTTAATTTAGTATCATCAGGAAATTCAGGTATTTCGATAAATCCTTTTTTTAAGGAATTATCACTCATAGTAACTGTTCCTGAATAAAATTTTGCATTACAAAATAAAGGAACCAAAAAGACTAATAGAATTAAATTTTTCATAGTATTTTAATAAAAAAATAACGTACCTATTTGGTACGTTACTAATTTTTTTATCGTTGTAAATTCTTAGCCTCAATACTCATTGTTGCATGAGGAACGATTTTTAATCTTTCTTTTCCGATTAATTTTCCGGTAACTTTACAAACACCATAGGTTTTGTTTTCAACACGGAAAAGTGCGTTTTTTAAATCACGAATAAACTTTTCTTGGCGAATTGCTAATTGTGAATTTGCTTCTTTACTCATGGTTTCGCTTCCTTCTTCAAATGCTTTGAAAGTTGGTGACGTATCATCTGTACCATTATTTAAATCATTCATATAAGCACTTTTGATTAATTCTAAATCATTTTGTGCTTTCTCAATTTTATTTAAGATAATTTCTTTAAACTCTGCTAAATCAGCATCAGAGTATCTCATCATTTCTTCAATCATCTGTATACTATTTTGAAATTAATATTTTTGTTTTTATATCATCAAACTCAATTTCTATACCACTTTCTAAATTATCAGTAAAATTTAATTCTTCTGTTAATGTTTCGTCTTTGATATAGCTTTCGTTATTCTTTATTGCTTGTTCTAGTTCTCCATTACGTTGAATTTGAACTTTAATTTTATCTGTTACTTCAAATCCAGAATCTTTTCTGATATTTTGAATTCTGTTTACTAATTCTCTTGCAATTCCTTCTTGTTTTAGTTCTTCAGAAATTGTGATGTCTAAGGCTACTGTAATTCCGTTAGAATTTGCAACCAACCAACCTGGAATATCTTGTGAAGATATTTCTACATCTTGGGATGTTAAAATTATACTTTTTCCTGAAATAACAAGCGATAGCTCACCTTTAGCGTCAATTTCATTGATTTGTTCTTGTGAAAATTTTTGTATCTCACTAGAAATCAATCCCATATCTTTGCCAAAACGTGGTCCCAAAGCTTTGAAATTTGGCTTAATTTGCTTCACTAAAACACCTGATGCGTCGTCTAAAAGTTCGATTTCTTTAACGTTTACTTCAGCTTTTATTAGGTCACAAACTGCCTCGATTTCAGTACGCTGCGTCTCGTCAAGTATAGGAATCATAACCTTTTGCAACGGTTGACGCACTTTTATCATTTCCTTTTTTCGAAGTGATAAAACTAGTGACGAAACTGTTTGCGCTTTCATCATTTTGCTCTCTAACGATTTATCAACAAAGTTTTCAACCGAAACTGGGAAATTTGCCAAGTGAACACTAGTAAAATCCTCGCTTCCAGTTGCATTAACTAAATCGGTATATAATTTGTCCATAAAAAATGGCGCTATCGGAGCCGAAAGTTTAGCCACATTCAACAAACAAGTGTAAAGCGTTTGATAAGCCGCAATTTTATCAGTTCCGTATTCGCCTTTCCAGAATCTTCTTCTGCACAGACGAACGTACCAGTTACTCAAGTTTTCCTGAACAAAGTCAGAAATGGCTCTTGCTGCTTTTGTTGGTTCGTAATCTGCGTAAGCTTCATCAACAACTTTTATCAATGTATGCAATTCAGATAAAATCCAACGATCGATTTCAGGTCTTTCGTTTAATGGAATTTCTGCTTCTGCATATTTGAAACCATCGATATTAGCGTACAAACTAAAAAACGAATAAGTATTATATAATGTTCCAAAGAATTTTCTACGAACTTCTGCAACACCTTCAATATCAAATTTCAAGTTATCCCAAGGATTTGCATTTGCAATCATATACCAACGAGTTGCATCAGGACCATATTCAGCCAAAGTAGTAAATGGATCAACAGCATTTCCTAAACGTTTTGACATTTTTTGTCCGTTTTTGTCTAGAACTAATCCGTTTGAAACTACATTTTTATATGCAATTTTATCAAAAACTAAAGTTCCGATGGCGTGCAAAGTATAAAACCATCCACGAGTTTGGTCTACACCTTCAGCAATAAAATCAGCTGGAAATGCTTTATTTTCGTCAATCAACTCTTTATTTTCAAATGGATAATGCCATTGTGCATAAGGCATCGCACCTGAATCAAACCAAACGTCAATTAAATCGCTTTCACGTTTCATTTCTTTTCCTGATGGCGAAACTAAAACGATATTATCAACTACATTTTTGTGTAAATCAACTAAATCGTAGTTTTCCTCGCTCATATTTCCAACTACAAAACCTTTGAACGGATTTTCTTTTTGGAAACCTGCAGCAATAGATTTTTCGATTTCTGAATACAATTCTTCAACTGAACCGATTAGTATTTCTTCCGTTCCATCTTCGGTTCTCCAAATTGGTAACGGAATTCCCCAATATCTTGAACGCGATAAGTTCCAATCGTTAGCATTTTTCAACCAATTTCCGAAACGACCTTCACCAGTTGCTTTTGGTTTCCAGTTGATGGTTTCGTTCAAATCGAACATTCTGTCTTTGATTTCGGTTACTTTGATGAACCAAGAATCTAACGGATAATACAAAATTGGTTTATCAGTTCTCCAACAATGTGGGTAACTGTGTACGTATTTTTCGACTTTAAAAGCCTTATTTTCTTCTTTTAATTGGATAGCGATTTCCACATCGGCAGAGCGTTCTGGAGCTTCGCCATCGTTGTAATATTCGTTTTTAACGTATTTACCAGAATAGCTTCCTAAACCTTGAATGAATTTACCTTGTAAATCAACCAAAGGAACAGGATTTCCGTTTTCGTCTAAAACCAACATTGGCGGTACTTCAGGCGTTGCTTCTTTGGCAACTTTAGCATCATCTGCACCAAAAGTTGGAGCCGTGTGTACAATTCCAGTTCCATCTTCGGTAGTTACGAAATCACCAGCAATTACTCTGAAAGCATCTTGTGGATTTTGATACGGCAAAGTCAACGGCATCAATTGTTCGTAACGAATTCCGACTAAATCAGCACCTTTGAATTCTGCTAAGATTTGGAATGGAATATTTTTATCACCTTCTTTGAAATTTTCAAAATCAGAAGGTTCAACAGAAGCAAAAAATCCTTTTCCGAATTGTTTTCCGACAAGGTTTTTAGCCAAAATTACTTTAACAGGACGATAAGTGTATTGATTGAACGTTTCCACCAAAACATAATCGATTTTTGAACCAACGGTCAAAGCAGTATTGGATGGTAAAGTCCAAGGAGTTGTCGTCCAAGCCAAAATATGAACATCATCAAAACCTTGTAAAAAGCTTGGTAAAGATTCTAATTTGGTTTTGAATTGTGCTACTACCGTAGTATCCGTAACATCTCTATAACTTCCTGGTTGGTTCACTTCATGGGAAGATAAACCCGTTCCAGCTTTTGGAGAATATGGTTGGATGGTGTAGCCTTTGTATAGTAAATCTTTGTTGTAAATTTGTTTCAACAACCACCAAACGGTTTCCATATATTTGGATTTGTAGGTCACATATGGATCTTCCATATCAACCCAATACCCCATTTTTTCGGTCAAATCGTTCCATACGTCAGTATAACGCATCACGGTTCGTTTACACGCTTCGTTGTATTCTTCTACTGAAATGGTTTTTCCGATGTCTTCTTTGGTGATTCCTAATTCTTTTTCAGTTCCAAGTTCTACTGGCAAACCGTGTGTATCCCAACCCGCTTTACGTTTTACTTGAAAACCTTTTTGAGTTTTATAACGACAAAAAATATCTTTAATAGCACGCGCCATCACGTGGTGAATTCCAGGTAATCCGTTTGCTGAAGGTGGACCTTCAAAAAATACATATGGAGTTGCTCCTTCTCGCGAAGTTACACTTTGTTCAAAAACGTTGTTTTTCTTCCAAAAATCAAGAACTTCTGATGCTACTGTTGGCAAGTCAAGTCCTTTGTATTCAGTAAATTTTGTGCTCATTTTGTCGTAATCTTAAATCAGTTTGCGAAAGTAAGGAATTTTGATAAAAGAGAATAGAAAATAGATAAAAGAGAATAGACTTTTACCGAAAATTTAGAAAGAATTATGATTTTTTATGTTTTTAAGAAAAAACCTCCTTTAAAAC
>CANGUP010000196.1 GCA_947457105.1 Flavobacteriaceae bacterium | reverse complement strand
ATTGGTAACCATTTCTGAATGTAAATTTACTATCGATGCGGTGCGTGTTTTTAATCAAGAGGTTTGTATCTAAAATCGTATTTTCTTGGTTAAAAATTTGATTCCCTTCGATGGCTTGGTTTTCAGATTCAACATTGTAAAATGAACCATAAGCGACAATTTGTGTACTTGTCTTATCATTCCAAGCGGTGTTAAATTCGAAGCTACCGCCAAAAGTTCGTTGGTCTAGCAAGCTGGCTCTTTCTATTTTGATGCCATTTTCAACGCGATTTTGATTGATATCCAATAAATTTGAAATCGTAATTAAGTTTACGATAATATCAGATTTCTCTTTAATCTGTTGTTTAAATTTTATTGAGGCATCATAAAAAAAGAAATTTTCATCTACCCCAAACTGAATATTTTGATTCGAAGCAACATCGGAAACAACGGTATTTTGAAATACACGATTCAAATAACTTTTGTAAGTAGGTGAGGACCAAGAATCGGTTAATGAACGTCTTGCGCTCACTTCAATAAAGCTCTTTTTTGACAAGTTGCAGGCGACATTGATATCATAGTTGAGCATATTGACCCCGACAGAATTGTTCGAATTATTGTCATCACCATTGGTGGTTATTAAAATTGTACTTGAAACACTATCTCCATAAAAGGCAGAACTTCCGTTTTTATAGATATTTACTTTTTGCGTCAAATTTGGGTTTAAAACTGAAATTAATCCGTAGAAATGTCCGGTTTGAAACAAACGAACGCCATTCCATAGAAATAAATTTTGATCATGTGTTCCGCCACGAACATTGACATTCGAAATGGTTTCGTCAATGCTGGTAATTCCGGGAAGTTGCAATAGGGTCTGAAATACGTCGGGCTCTGTCAATCCGGGAAGAAGACCGAATTTTTTAGGTTTAAATTCATAGGAGCCATCTGGTTTTTTTGTAATTCCCTTTGTTAAAACAATGGGCGCCACCACTTCATCGAGCTTGTATTCTTTCGTTTTTAGCAGGACCTCTGGGCAGTCAGGTTGATATAAATCTACAATGCTGACTTTTCTTGTTTCATAATTAACATGTGAAAACTCGATGGTGCTTGCTGTTTGTAATTTCAGCTCAAAATAGCCTTTCTCATTACTTTCGGTCGCATAATTCTGTCCGGGTACTTTAATGGCAACATAGGCTATAGGAAGTTTTGTATCTTGATCTCGGGCATAGCCACATAGTAATTTATCACTATTCTTTTTTTTTATAACCGTGATATATTTTTCAGAAATAAACTTGAAATCAAGTTGTGTTATTTTTGAAATGTAGGCCAGTTTTTGTGCTAGGCTAAGTTGCTCCTTCGGCGGAATTATTTTAAAACCAGCTATATCGTCTTCTATAAAATCGATATTGACTTGGTGTTTTGTCGCTGTGTTTTCCAGAATGGACTTCAACAAAATAGCTTTATCTTCACTTTGAGCGTAGCAACCCAAAACAAAAATAAAGCTTACAAACAAAAACAATAAACTCTTTTTCAACATTTAATTTACTTCTTCCAAAGAATAACTAAATGTACTTATTTTATTTATTTTTAGGTGGTAGGCGGATGCAATAATTTGAAGTGCGATTTCAGCATCGTTCTCGGGCAATTTACCCGTAAATAATTGTGTTGTATTACTGTTTTTGAGTTCAATTTTAAGGTTGTACTGTCTTGAGATTTCTTCGATGATATTTTGTAAATTTTCCTTTTCAAAACTGATCTGATTGTCGATCCATAGCGGTTTGTTGCTATTGATTTCTTGGTGTATGATTTTATTATCTGCGACAAAAGATACGGTATGTCCTTTGGTTAAAACAACTTCTTGCGTTTTGATGTTTACTTTCACTTTTCCTTCAAAACAAGTCACATCAAATCGGTTATTACGCGCTTTTACATTAAATTGGGTTCCAAGAACAGTGACATTTCCGAGATTGGTTTCAACTTGAAATTTTTGTCCTTTTGCTACTTTAAAGTAAGCTTCACCTTCTAGATTTAAGTTTCGTTTATTCCTCCAATTCCATGATGTAAATTCAATTTTGGAGCCCGAGTTTAACATTACTTGAGAATTATCAGGCAAGAAAAAAGTTGTTTCCTCACCATTTGCTGCTTTGTAAATTGTAGGTGTCAAATTTTGATACATGAAAAGAATACCAAGACCCACAACCAAAACCGCAGCAACTTTTGCAATCCAATGCTTATAAAGTGGTACTACTTTTACAGTTTTCTCTTTTGCGGATAAAATGGTTTTTAGCATCGCTGCTTCGTCGAATTGTTCCGTGGTTAATTCAGAGGAATAATCCCTAATTTTTTGGTAAAGCTCATAATCTGGTGTTGATTGAAATTCGGTTAATTCTGTTTCCGTCATTTCATCATTGAGCCACTTGGCCAATTTGTAATTTTCTTCCATGATTATTTTGTATCTAAACTAATAACAATTGACAATACTTTTACCCTATTTGAAATGATCAAATTCTTTTCGCAATTCTACCAAAGCGTGGTGCATGCGCTTTTCTACCGCTTTCACACTGATATTCAATTCTTCTGCAATCTCTGCATATTTCTTACCGTCGATGCGATGCATCAAAAATGGCACCCGTTGCGTTTCATTGAGTTTATCGATGGCATTAAGAAGTTTGTCTTTAAATTGTGTTTCCTCCAAAATAAATTCCGGATCTTCATTGGAGCGGTCACTGTAGGAATTGTGCTTTTGGAAATTTAATTTTACTTTTTCGTGTGCCACAATATTTAGTGACGCATTATTTGCAATGGTGTAGATATATGATTTCGCCTTTTCTAGTGGTACATCTTTACAATTTTGCCACAATTTGATAAAAGCTTCTTGCGCTACATCTTCTGCATGGTCTTGGTTGCCAAATTTGTATACTAGATAATTTCGCAGCGCTTTGACATGCGTTTTAAAAAAAATCGAAAAAATAGACTCTTGACAAACTTCAGAAGTTGTTGTGCTTGACGACATGACAAATAATTAATGGACTAAAAATAGAATTTATTTTAGATTTTTGTTTCTTTTTTTACTGATTTTCTGAATTATTAATGTAGGGTGTTTTTCAGCTAAATTGTTTTACTTTAAATCTTATATTTACCTTATGAAAACAATTCATTTGCTTTTTATTGGAGCGCTATTTTTCATGTTCTTGAGTTGCCAAAGTGAAGAAGAGGAAATAGTTAATGAGCCGCCGCCTAGTGGTCTATTGGTGCCTAACACGCCACTTGTAAATCTAATTCGTCGCGCTACGCAAAATCCAACTTCTGTTGATAATGTTATTGACAACTCGAGTTGTTTTACCGTACAATTGCCCGTAACTGTTATTGTAAATGGTAACACTATTGTGGTCTCAAACCCTACGAATTATCAAACTGTACAGCAAGCCATTGATGCTTTTTCTGATGATGATGATCTCGTTAATTTTGTTTATCCAATAAGCATACAGTTTCAAGATTTTTCTACTCTGTTTATTGCAGATCGTGATGCCTTAGATAACGCCCTTGATGGTTGTGATGACGATGATGATTTTGCTGAAATTGATTGTATAGCTTTTAATTATCCAATCAACGTGAATCTTTACGATACCAACAATCAAATTGCAAACACTGTAACAATGTCAAGTAATTTGCAATTTTTTAATTTTTTAAATGGTCTTTCCCCTCAGGTTTTAGCAACCATAGTTTACCCGATATCTGTAACTGATGCTTTCGGATTAGCATTGATAGTAGGTTCTAACAGTGCACTTCAAGATTTTGTTGAGAATTCAATTGGTGACTGTGATGATTCGATTGCTCCTAATCCAAATTTTACCTCAGTACTTACTTCCGGAACATGGATTGTCTCTTACTATTTCGAAGACGATGATGATGAAACCGATGATTATATTGGCTATAATTTTACATTCAATTCGAATTTTACTATAAGTGTAATTAAAGATGCTCAAAATTCAACTGGAGCCTGGGCAAATTACCTGGATAATGGTAGTAATGAGCTAGATCTTAATTTTTCTGACTCTAATTTGCAAGAGCTTAATGAAGACTGGAAGATTGTTGAGTATTCTTCTAATCAAATACGTTTGAGACACATCAGTGGTGGTGACGATATGAACGAAAGCTATTTGTATTTCACAAAAATTTAATTTGTTTGCTTACTATTTTATTGGAGAAAAAACCATTTCATACTAAAGGAATGGTTTTTTTTGGTTTGTAGCTTTAGGAAACATCAAGAGCCCAAGGTAGAAGAAAACTTCGCACCTATTGATTTTGTGTT
>CANGUP010000195.1 GCA_947457105.1 Flavobacteriaceae bacterium | reverse complement strand
TTTTCTTAAACTTAATTTAAATGTTAGGTATTTTAATTAAACTGGTTTTTAAATTTTAAATAATTAATTTTTGAAATTATAAATCAATTATATCTTTTAAATATAAAATAAGGATTGTTAAATACTTAATCTGTTAATTTTGCTTTTATCAATTTTATTTGTTTTTTGAAATAAGTTGAAAAACTGAAAAAATGTTTAGAAAAAACTTAAAAATTACTTCCTACGAAATAATAAATTATTTTTTTCTTTCTGATATCTTTAATTATAAATACTTATCAAAAAAATATGTTAAAAGAGGTTAAAAAATAACATTTGAACTGATTTTATTGTAATTCATAGACAAAATTATATATAACTGATTTTTGTGAGTAATTTGGCTAAAATTAACTTAAGGTAAATTGTAATTTATTCAAAAATACAATAAAGCATAAAAATTAAAATATTAATATTATGAAAACAAATGTCCCAAACCAATTTATTAATAACCCCAACACTTTTATGTTGTTTGAAAAACTACCTATTTTAGTTATGAAACGACTACTTCTATTGTTAATAGTTATATTTTTTAATGTTACTATTTCAGGCCAAACTAGAAAAATGGATGAAGATGCTCCAAAAATAATGGAGGTTCAGGATTTTATTTCTACTTTAAAAAATAAAAATCCAAATACAAGAAAAAGTAAACCTGAAAAAACAAATTTAGAAAAATTATTATTTGATGTTCAACCATCTATTTATTTTAACTCTGGAGATGCTAAAACCTATGGCGAAAATCCAAAAAACTTTTTTGTGGATTTTCAACATTTAAACAAGTTAAAAAATTCAGATTTACTAATAAACAATATTGAAATAGTAACCATCAAAATCAATAATAAAAGTGAATTAAATTCAACTATTGATTTGTCAGTTTTTTCAAGTTTTAAAAAATTAAAATACGTTTACATTACTACAGTTCTATCTATTGATGAATCTGTTATATCTAAAATGATTCGTAATTATGATGAAAAATATACCGTGATTTACGGTATAGAAAAAGGTGCATAGTCAATAATTATTGATAAATTAAATTATTATGAAAAATATATACGTCAAATTGATAAACTTCAAACTTCAATATTTAATTGTATTAGTTGGATTTCTAATAGGAACATCTGTAACATCAAATGCCCAAGTTATTGTTCCTTTTAAACAAAGAACATCTGAATTAACGCCACAAAAGACTACTTATAATCTGAAAGGTGATTTTACTATGTTTGGTAATACAAACTTAACACTTCAAAATTATGATGATGTTACTAATAACAACAATCGGTTTATGAGATATGTTGATATTGATAACGATCCTAACACATTTAATTCATCTTCAGCATCACTTGCACTTTCTACTGAAAACGGCGCTAACCCTAGTTGCTCTAATATTATTTATGCAGGATTGTATTGGACTGGCAAATCTTCTAGGCAAAATGTTTTCAATGTTTCTAAACAATTTCCAAACGGAAGTACGCAATTTGCCAACAATAATTTAACTGTAAATCATGATGAAAATATAGAAAATACTAATTATTCATTATCTGTAAAAAGAACCAGTGCAAATACAAATAGAAGTCCTATTTATTCATTTAATGGAAATGGTAATACCTATGTTTTCAATTTTTTTAACATTGGCGCAACAAATAGAGTTACTGTTAATATAAATAATCAAGGACAAATAAACGTTCCTGTAATTGTAAATTCTTCAAACACTGAAGCAACATTAATTACTCCTTTTGAAATTATCGATGGCGCAGTTACACTAAAAATAAACAAATTAATACGAAGTGCCAGCACTAATTTAGGGACTACAGATACTCAACTAACATCATCTGCCCTAGTTAATGTTTCTGGAATAATTCCAACTTTTACAACTGTAACTAAAACATATGACAAGAAAATTATTTCGTTAAAAGGCCCTAATGCTTCATCATATACACAATTTACTGCTAATGCAAATGATATTTATTATCCTACGGGAGGTAATAATGACGATATTTTTTCTGCATATAAAGAAATAACTGAATATGTAAAACAAAACGGCATTGGAGAGTATTTTGCTGCAGATATTGCTTTATTAGAGGGTAATCCGGGATTAAACAGCACTGGTTATTCAGGTGGATGGGGAATTATTGTGGTGTATGAAAATGCAAAAATGAAAAACCGTGATGTAACCATTTTTGATGGGTATGCCTATGTACAAGCTGGCAACACAACTGGGTACGATCTAGATGTTTCTGGATTTAACAGTACACAATTTGGAAATGTCGGAGTTAAATTAGGCTTAATGGCTACTGAGGGAGATGTACAAAGAGATGGCGATTATTTTCAAATCCAAAAAAGTAGTGATGGTAGTTTTTTAAACTTAAACCATTCAGGAAACTCTTCCACTAATTTCTTTAATTCATCAATTAGCACTGAAGGAAGTTTTAGAAATCCATTCTTGAAAAATAATACTGGTGTTGATATCAGTATGTTTTCAATTCCAAATATTGATAATAGTGTTATTGCAAATAATCAAACTTCAACTAAATTTAGATATGGTACAAATGGAAACACGTATTCCATTTTTAGTTTGGCAATGTCTGTTGATTCCTACATTCTTGAAGTAGAAGAAATCTTGACTGCAACAAGTATTAATAATGTCCCTGTAGTTTCGCAACCTTACACTGCTTTACCAGGAGATGAAATTTCATTAAATGTAGACATAAGAAACATAGGAACAGAAGCTATTGATAACTATAAAATAGTTGTTCCAATTCCTTTTAATTCAACTTACGTTGATGGAAGTGCTGTTGGTAGTGTTTTATTCTCTCCGGTTCCAACACCAAATAGCATCTCTTTTGATCCGTTATTAGGAACTACTGGCTCTATTGTTTGGGACTTTGGCAAATTGCCTTATCCATTAAATCCTAGTACTCTTTTAGCAAAATTAAGTTTCAAAATAAAAGCTACTCTTGATTGTCAAGTTTTAAACAATGCAACTTGTGGAAGTATAATTAATGTTGAAGGAACTTCGTCGGGGGTGGGAGAAACTACTGGTAAAATTTTTACTGGTAATAAATTGATACAAGGGTACACTTTAAATGGGGCTTGTATTGGACAACCAATTGAACAACCATTATTAATTGTAATTAGTGGTGCAAGTTATGTATTAACAAACTGTCAAAATACTCCTTCAGTAAGAAGTTTTCAATATTGTACAGAAGCAAATTTTGTTACTCCTAGTAGTATAACATCTAACTTTCCTTCTGGATATCTTTTTTATGATTCTTTTCCAATAAATACTTCATCTATACAATATACTGATGCTAATCCATTTCCTATAATCGAAGGATCTACAATAAATTATTATGCAATTCCTCAAGGAAATAGTGGATGCATTTTGCCATTTACAATATCAAAATGCAAAAAGATTATTGCACAAGATGATACAATCTCAGGTGGAAATGGTCTTATCGGAAATCCGAATGCTGGAAATGTTTTGAACAACAACGGTAATGGTAACGATACCCTAAACGGAAATCCTATTACTATCGTTCAAGTAAACTTAACTATTCTTACCCCTGCAACATCTATCAATGGCGGTCCTGTTCCAAGTGTTGATACTGCTACTGGACAAATATCTATTCCTACAGGAACTCCAGCTGGAACTTACATTATTGAATATAAAATTTGTGAAAAAGCTAATCCTAACAATTGCGATAACGCTTTTGTAACTATTACTGTTGGTTGTCCTACAGTACCAAAACCAATAATTCAATGTTATCAAGAAGCAACATTCAATACTAATACTTGTACTTGGGTAATTACTGGAACAAAACCTGCTCAACCTACTCTTGTAAACTGTTGGGATAACTTTGTATTCAACAACACTACTTGTGTTTGGGATAATACCGGCGTACAACCGACTCAACCTGCAATTGTAAACTGTTGGGATAACTTTATATTTAACAACACGAATTGTGTTTGGGTAAATAATGGAACACAACCAGAAAAACCTGCTGTAGCTTGTTACCAAACTGTTGGTAACTTCAATAACGAAACTTGTGCTTGGACAGTAACTGGAACTCAACCTGAGAAACCTACTGTGGCTTGTTACGAAACTGTTGGTAACTTCAATAACGAAACTTGTGCTTGGACAGTAACTGGAACTCAACCTGAGAAACCTACTGTGGCGTGTTACGAAACTGTTGGTGATTTTAATTCTCAAACTTGTACTTGGACAATATCGGGAACTCAACCTGAGAAACCTGCTGTGGCTTGTTACGAAACTGTTGGTAACTT
>CANGUP010000194.1 GCA_947457105.1 Flavobacteriaceae bacterium | reverse complement strand
CTACTGTTTCTGCACCTGCTTTTATTTGGTTTCCCATTTTGTCGTAATCTGCATTTTTTATTTTATCAGATACGTTTTCAAATTCTTCTCTAACTTTCTTTTCAATATTAGATATAGTTACCGGTTCGCCAGTCATTTCTAATTTTTCAGAAGTCGTTATCGCTTTTGGTGTTGCAATCCAAAGGATTAAGTAAACTATTAAAAACCATCCTGCAGTTGCAAGAGTAAGAAATAAGAAAATTACTTTTATCCAAACTGCCTCAATTCCAGTGTAATATGATAATCCTGAACAAACACCACCTATCAAACCTCTATCTTTATCACGATATAGTTTTTTTGTTTTTCTTGGCATATAAAATGGCTCACTCTTTGGAGTTTCAGAATCATCGTCAATTCGATAATCTTCTGGTTGTCCCATAACGGCAACTACTTGATCAACATCAATAATATTAATTACATGTTTGTCGCTTTTTTGTCTTTCTGTAAAAAGCTCAGCCACACGCATTTCAATGTCTTTCATGATTTCATCTTTACCTGATGAATTGGAAAGTGAACGTTTTATAGCATCAAAATATCTTGATAACTTTTGGTATGCATCTTCATCTATATGAAAGAATAAACCACCTATATTAATATTTACTGTTTTGTTCATGATTGTTATTTTTGATTGGTTATGATGTTTACGGCGTCAGAAAGTTCTGTCCAAGTTCCGTTTAATTCGTTTAAAAATGTTTTTCCTAATTCGGTCAACTCATAGTATTTTCTTGGAGGACCCGAAGTAGATTCTTCCCAACGATAGTTGAGTAAACCGTCATTTTTTAATCTTGTCAATAGCGGATAAACTGTTCCCTCTACTACAAGCAATTTTGCGTTTTTTAAAGTGTCTAGTATTTCAGATGTGTAGGCTTCTTTTTCTTTTAAAACAGATAAGATGCAGAACTCTAAAACACCTTTTCGCATTTGGGCTTTTGTGTTTTCAATGTTCATAATTCGATTTTGATTTTTTTAATTAAACTATTCATTTTTTGATTGTGATGATGATTTATTTGATGATTGAAACTTTATTATTTAAAGAATGGTATTGTTAAAGGATATTTATAACGTTCACCATTAGATGCTTTTACTGCCGCATATATGATAAGTATGAATTCAAATACTTTTAAAAACATAAATAATACAAAGGCTACAATTGCTACTCCAATTAAAGTTGTGATTTTTTGATTATGAAAACCATTAAAGTCAATTTCAAAATTACTAAAGGTGCAATTGGTTCCTATCAAATCTACAAATCCATAGATTAAAAGCGGTAAAGAAATTAAAACTAAAATTAAACTATACATAAAAACGCTTAACTGAAAATTCAAAATTTGTTTTCCGTTATAGTCTACAAATTCAGAATCATTTTTTTTAGCACTCCATAAAATTATTGGAGCAATAAAATTCCCTAATGGAAAAACATATTGAGCAAAGGAACTCAAATGTGTTACTGATGCAATGGTACGTTCGTTAGTTGGTGTCATTTTATTTTGATTTTTGATAGATGATTAAGACTCGATTTCAATAATACTATAGATAGCTTATTAATATCTTATACAAAGATACAACCAAAAAAAGGTATTATGTATTACAAAGTACCTTAATTTAACATTTTATTAACATTAAGACTTTAGTATGAGTGCATACTATTTTTTGTATATTTACAACAAAATCAATACTTCATGGAATTTTCACCTTCAAAATTGAATACTTTTTTATTTTTCAAATTACCTTCTGCATTTTGGTGCGGAGTAAGAACAAAATACATTTCACCTGAAAAATGTGTTGCTACTGTAAAACACCGTTGGTTTAATCAGAATCCTTTTAATTCGATGTATTTTGCTGTTCAAGCTATGGCTGCAGAGCTTACTACTGGTGCTTTAGTTATGTATCAAATAAAGAAAAGCGGTAAGAATATATCAATGCTTGTTGCCAATAACAAAGGTAATTTTACCAAAAAAGCTAAAGGAAGAATAACATTTACTTGCAATGATGGCACTATAATTGAAGATGCTATCAAGAAAACTATAGCAACTGGAGAAGGGCAAACACTTTGGCTAAAATCAATAGGCTTTGATGAAAAAGGTGACCAAGTTTCTGAATTGGATTTCGAATGGAGTGTTCGTGTGAAATAATTATGATAGATTTTATATTTCTATTAACATTGCTTTTTATAAATTTGAACTCAAATTAAATACATAATGAAAAAAACAATCTTCCTTACCTTATTATTGATAACTACTCTCTCCTATTCACAAAAGAAAGAAAAAGTAAAAGGTTCAAAAATTGTAACTACGGAAATTAAAAAAATAGAGCCTTTTGAAGCTATAGAAGTTTTAGATAATATAGAAGTTTTTATTGTTAAAGGAACTGAATGTGGATTAGAAATTGAAGCCGACGATAATTTACATGATGCTATTGATATTGCATTGAATGGTTCAACATTAAAATTATCCACTTTAAAAAATGCTTTTGCTTACAAAAAATTAAGTGTTAGAATCACATATACAGATACTTTTAAATCAATAATTACTAGAAACGAATCAAGTGTAACTGCTCTTGCAGACATAGAGCTAGAAAATATAACTCTTAAAAGTTATGATGATTCTAAATTGTTTATCAATTCTAAAGCAAAGAATTTCACTTTGATTATGGATGATAAATCTAAGATTGAATTGAATTCAAAAGCGGAAAAATCTGCTATATCGTTGAGTAAAAACACTAAATTAAAAGCTTTAATTACTTCAAAAGATTTAACCCTTGACATGTATCAAAAAACGGATGCGGTTGTAGAAGGAGTCGTTGATGATTTAAAACTTCGTTTAGACAATAATGCTGTTTTTGATGGGAAAAAATTAACTTCAAAAAATGTTTCCGTCATATCGGAATCATACACTAATGTTAGCGTTTTATGTACTTCAAATATAATTATAGAAGCATCAGGAAAATCAGAAATTGATTTGTATGGTGATCAAAAAGTAGAATTGAAAAGATTTGTTGAAAGCGCTATTTTGAGAAAAAAATCAACGAAATAATTATAAAAACCGAGTTTAACTCGGTTTTTTTATTTTTAAAAATAAATATTGAATTTGTTAAAAAGAAAAAAGTCCTTTCAAATAAATGAAAAGACTTTTGTCGGGGTGGCAGGATTCGAACCTGCGGCCTCCTGCTCCCAAAGCAGGCGCGATAACCGGGCTACGCTACACCCCGAAAGCGAGTGCAAAGATAGTATTAAAAATTACTTCTCAAAATCTTTTTTAAACAATAACAAAAATTTATATTAAAATAGTTTTTTGTCAACTACTTTACATTAAAATATTTTAAGAAAAACTTACCTTTGCATTTCATAAAAACAAACAAGTCATGTCTGATACAATAGAAAAAGTAAAATGTCTTATAATAGGTTCTGGTCCTGCTGGTTATACAGCGGCAATTTATGCAGCTAGAGCTAATATGAATCCGGTTCTTTATCAAGGAACGCAACCTGGTGGGCAATTAACCACTACCAATGAAGTAGAAAACTGGCCTGGAAATCCTGAAGGAATTACTGGACCACAAATGATGATTGGTATTGAACAACAAGCCAAACGTTTTGGTACTGATGTTCGTGATGGTTGGGCTACAAAAGTAGATTTCTCTGGAGATATTCATAAAGTGTGGATTAATGATACTAAAGAAATTCACTGCGAAACTGTAATTATTTCAACTGGTGCAACGGCAAAATATTTAGGTTTACCATCTGAACAACATTATTTGAATATGGGTGGTGGAGTATCTGCTTGTGCGGTTTGCGACGGATTTTTCTATAGAAATCAAGAAGTTGTAATTGTTGGAGCTGGAGATTCTGCATGTGAAGAAGCACATTATTTATCTAAGCTTTGTAAAAAAGTTACAATGTTGGTGAGAAGTGAGAAATTTAGAGCTTCTAAAATCATGGAACAACGTGTTAGAAATACTGAAAATATCACAATTTTAATGAACCATGATACAGTTGAAGTTCTTGGTGATGGTCAAGTTGTTACTAGCGTAAAAGCTTTAAACAAAACTACAAATGAAGAACTTGAAATACCTGCAACTGGATTTTTTGTTGCTATTGGACACAAACCAAACACTGATATTTTTAAAGACTATTTAACGCTAGACGAAACAGGTTATATTGTAAATATTCCTGGAACTTCTAAAACGAATATTGCTGGAGTTTTTGTTGGTGGTGATGCTGCTGACCACGTTTACAGACAAGCGATTACTGCTGCTGGAACTGGTTGTATGGCGGCTTTGGATGCTGAGAGATATTTGGCTGCTAAGGAGTAATTT
>CANGUP010000193.1 GCA_947457105.1 Flavobacteriaceae bacterium | reverse complement strand
TCATTGTAAGCCACAAAATTCTTATCAATCATTCTTTTTAATAAAGTTGCAACTGTTGTAGTTGCAGGTTTCGGTTTAGGGAAAGCTTCTAGTAAATCTTTCATGAAAGCTTTTTCAAGTTTCCATAAATGTTCCATTAACTGTTCTTCGGAATTGGATAATTGCATTGTTCTACATTTTTAGAATTAACTCTACAAATGTAGAGTAAAAATTTACTTCTACAAGTGTAGAATAAAAATTTAACATTTTCGTATAAAAAAATCCGTGCACTCAATTAAGAATGAACGGATTTAAAATTTGCGAATTTGCGGTTGAATTATTTACTCATTTCCACAAAATACTTATAAAACAACGGAATAGTTTCAATCCCTTTTAAGTAATTAAAAATTCCAAAATGTTCGTTAGGTGAGTGAATGGCATCAGAATCCAATCCGAATCCCATTAATATAGTTTTTGATTTTAATTCTTTTTCGAATAACGCTACAATTGGAATACTTCCCCCAGAACGAACAGGAATTGCTGGAACACCAAAAGTTTCAGTATAAGCTTTGTTGGCTGCTTTGTAACCAATACTATCGATTGGAGTTACATAACCTTGTCCGCCATGATGTGGTTTTACTTTTACTGTTACACCAGAAGGAGCAATGCTTTCAAAGTGTTTAGTGAACAACTCGGTAATTTGTTCCCAATCTTGATTTGGTACCAAACGCATCGATATCTTAGCAAATGCCTGACTTGCAATTACAGTTTTTGCACCTTCGCCAGTATATCCGCCCCAAATTCCGTTTACGTCTAGCGTTGGACGAATGGAGTTTCTTTCGTTGGTAACATATCCTTTTTCGCCATAAATGTCGTTAAGGTTCAATGCTTTTTTATAATTATCTAAATTGAAAGGTGCTTTTGCCATTTCGGCTCTTTCTTCTAACGATAATTCTTCTACATTATCATAGAATCCTGGAATAGTGATGTGATTGTTTTCGTCATGAAGCGAGGCAATCATTTTTGCCAAAACATTTATAGGATTTGCAACTGCGCCTCCATAAAGTCCAGAATGTAAGTCACGATTTGGTCCAGTAACTTCAACTTCAACATAACTCAACCCACGTAATCCTGTTGTGATGGATGGTTGTTGATTAGAAATCATTCCAGTATCAGAAATTAAAATCACATCATTAGCAAGTTTTTCTTGATTTTGAGTTACAAACCATGATAAACTTTTAGAACCTACTTCTTCTTCGCCTTCAATCATAAATTTTACGTTGCAAGGTAAACAATTGTTTTGAATCATGTATTCAAATGCTTTCACATGCATGTACATTTGACCTTTATCGTCACACGCGCCACGAGCGAAAATTGCACCTTCAGGATGAATTTCTGTAGTTTTTATTACAGGTTCAAATGGAGGAGAAGTCCATAATTCCATTGGATCTGGCGGTTGCACATCATAATGTCCATAAACCAAAACTGTTGGAAGATTTTTATCAATAATATGTTCTCCAAAAACAATTGGGTAACCAGGAGTTTCACAAATTTCAACGTGATTGCAACCTGCTTTTTCTAGTGAAACTTTGACAGCATTGGCAGTATCAATCACATCCTGAGAGTAAGCAGTATCAGCACTTACAGAAGGAATTTTTAATAATTCGATTAATTCGTTTAGAAAACGCTCTTTGTTTTCTTGAACGTATTGTTTTATATTATTCATTTTTAATAGTTTGATTATAATGTCAAATATACGAATACAAATTCCAATATTTAAATTCCAAATTCCAATTTTTTAAAGAAGTTTTATTTTTTTTGGAATTTGTTATTTGAGTATTGGAAATTACAAAGTATTGTTTATATTTGCACTCACAATTTTCGCGGATATGGTGAAATTGGTAGACATGCCAGACTTAGGATCTGGTGCCGCAAGGCGTGTAGGTTCGAGTCCTATTATCCGCACAGAAAGTCCAAATGAAAGTTTGGACTTTTTTTGTGGGCAAAAAGAACGAGAAGTTTATGCTGAGCGTAGCCGAAGTAAGTCCTATTATCCGCACAGAAAGTCCAAATGAAAGTTTGGACTTTTTTTGTGGGCAAAAAGAACGAGAAGTTTATTCAGGATATTCTATAAAATGTAACAGAAAATTTAATCGCTACAGATTCACAGACTTTAATTTTTAGAATCTTTGAATCTATGGCGATTTTTATTTAAGTTATTTACTAGTTTTAATCCAATCATTTACTTTTTTCTCCAAAATAGCCAATGGCATTACACCTGATTCTAAAACAATTTGATGGTATTTTTTGATGTCAAATTTTGAACCTAATTCTTTTTCGGCTTTTTTGCGAAGTTCAATTATTTTTAGCTGACCAATTTTATAAGATAACGCTTGTCCAGGAACTGCCATATAACGCTCAATTTCTGAAATAATACTTGCTTCACTTTCGGCTTCATTGTCTAAAGAATATTGAATGGCTTGTTCGCGTGTCCAACCTTTAGAATGCATTCCGGTGTCAACTACCAAACGAATAGCACGATGCATTTCGCTACCTAACATTCCAAAATACTGATATGGATCTTTGTATAAACCTAATTCTTTACCTAAACTTTCGGTGTATAAAGCCCAACCTTCTCCATAAGCACCAAACCAATTGAATTTTCTAAAATCAGGCAAAGCTTCATTTTCTTGTTGTAAAGAAATTTGAAAATGATGACCCGGAATAGCTTCATGAAGAAATAAATCTTCGTCAGCATAATAATTATAGTTTTTTACATCTGGAATTGGAACATAGAAAGTACCTGGTCGAGAACCATCGGCTGCACCTTGAACATATTCGGCACTAGCTGTTTTTTCTCTAAAAGCTTCAGTTCTTTTTATTTGAAAAGCTGTTTTTGGTTGAAGAGAAAATAATTTATCAACGTTTGGTTTAATTGTAGCGTGATATTTTTCAAAATTGGCAATTACTTCTTCCGGTTTTTTGAAAGGTTTTAATTCCGCTTTGTTTCTCACGTAATCAAAAAATTCTTTTATGGTTCCTTTAAATCCTACTTCGGTTTTCACTTTTTCCATTTCTGATTTCAATCGAGCTACTTCTTGAAGTCCTAAAGTGTGAATTTCTTCTGGAGTCATCTCAGTTGTAGTCCATTGTTTTACATAGGTTTTGTATAAGTTTAAGCCATTTGGTAATGCTCCAATTCCGCTAGTGTTTCTAGATTTTGGAAGATATTCTGATTTTATGAAAGCAGTCATTTTTTTGAATCTCGGAAGCAGTTTTTCGTTGATTGTTGAAGCGTATTCCTTTTTAAGAATTTCTTTTTGAGAATCTGAAATTTCAGAAGGCATTGATTTTATTGTGGTGTAAAAAATATTGTCTTCAGCTTTCTGAGTAATCATTTCGTCAAATTGATTTAATACTTTGAAAGACAAAACTTTTGGTAAAACGACATTTTTATCTATTCCTTTTTGCATGTAAACCATTGCAGAATCTAACCAAACAGCATATAAATCCATTCTTTTTAAGAAATTTTTGTAATCTTTCTCAGTTTTGAATGGTTGTGCGCTTTCTCCTGCTGCTAATTGCGCCATAGTTAAATGTGTTCCCCAAAATTGATGGATTGGAGTAAGATTAGCATTTTGTTTAAGTAAATCTTTTCCAACAGCAACTTCCCATTTAATGATGTCGAAACTGTTTTTTTCTTCATCAGAAAGTGATTCAAAATCGATTTTTGAAAGTTCGGTTTCGTATTTTTCAAAAAATTCGCCTTGTTTTTTTCTAAAAGAATCCGTCATTTCAAATTGCAATTGGTCGTTGTATTTGTTTTGACCATTTAGTGTTGCTTCTAAAGGATTTAGGATGTTTTTTTCGTCAAAATAACTTTCGGTTAATTTTTTGAAATCTACTGATTTTTCTTCAGATTTACAATTTACTAACAATAGTGAAAATAAAATGAAGAAAGAAATTGTTTTCAAATTTTTCATTGGTATTTTGGTTATTGGTTGGTTAAAACTCCTGAATTTATTCGATACAATTGCTATTTAGCCCTGATTGGAGTGATTGGAGCAATCCACCGTGTGGTGTGGAAAGCAGGAATAGGGTTTGTAAAAATTCTCGAACCATTCGCTCCTAATTATTTTATGCATTTAATGCTTCAACGATAATTTCTTGGTCGTTTAGCATATCTTTTAGCATATTTTCAATTCCGTTTTTCAAAGTGAATGTTGACGATGGACAACCATTGCACGAACCTTGAAGCACAACTTTTACGCGTTTTGTGTCTTGGTCGAAAGAGTCAAACAAAATATTTCCGCCATCGGCAGCAACTGCTGGTTTAACATATTCTTCAAGAATGTTGATAATTTGTTGAGACGTGGTATCAAGATTATCGAAATT
>CANGUP010000192.1 GCA_947457105.1 Flavobacteriaceae bacterium | reverse complement strand
GTGGTAGACAGAAACTCAGCGTATGCTAATGAAGATTAGAAAATAAAGTCAAAACAACCAAAAACATAATTAACCTCTAAACTCCAAATCATGAGAAAATTTACCTTACTACTTTTGGCAATTTTATTGTCATCACCACTGCTAGCGAGTGTATCTCTCCCGGAAAAGGACGCTCTTGTTAAATTATATATATCCACACATGGTAGCCAATGGAAAAATAAATGGAACCTTGACGAACCAGTTTCAAAATGGTTCGGTGTGAAAGTCGTCAATGATAAAGTAATCTCCTTAGATCTTTCAAATAATAATTTAGTGGGCGAGTTACCCAAGGAAATCGGAAATTTGGTTTATCTTCAGAAACTTAAGCTAACCAGAAATTCAATCTCTGGAAGTATTCCTGAAACAGTTGGAAGCCTAAAAACGCTCAAGATTTTTAATGTGTCGTTTAATGAATTAACGGGACCTATTCCATCGTCAATTGGAGAAGCTAACGAACTGATCTTGCTAGAACTCTATATGAACAAACTATCAGGCCAAATGCCAAATGATCTCGGTAAATTGTCTAAACTGAAGAAGCTATCAGTATACAATAATGAGTTAGAAGGAAGTATTCCACTCGCCGTTTATCAAATGAAATCGTTGAAGATTTTGCTGCTCAACAGCAATAAGTTCACCGGTAAACTTGAAAGAGAAATCGCAAACCTAACGCAGTTAGAGGTTTTTAGCTTGTTTGACAATAATATGGAAGGCCAGATTCCGTGGGATTTAGAGAAACTCAGCAAACTCAAGGAAATGAATATTTCATACAACATGTTCAATGGCCCAGTTTCAAAGAATCTTTCAAAATTGGATTCGCTCAACATGACCATGCTCAATCAAGAAGGATTGGCTGTCAATCTACAAGTGCTCGACAAAAATTCAGCACTGACAAACGAAGAATAAATAAGTTTCTTTCATATTTAAAATTGTTTTTGTAATTAAATTAATGGGTTAAAAACCACCAATGGGAATTGGTGGTTTTTTTATTTTTTATCATAACTCATTTTTGCCGATGATTACTGAGGAGTTTTTTTTAGCAAATTAACTTGCCATTGTGATATAAGGTTGTATATTTGCAATCGAAACAGCGCGGGATAGAGCAGTAGGCAGCTCGTCGGGCTCATAACCCGAAGGTCACAGGTTCGAGTCCTGTTCCCGCTACTAAGTAAGCCATTCAACTTTGAGTGGCTTTTTTGTTTTGTACTAATTCTCAGATTCTTTCTATACTTTTCCCGTTGCGCTATAATAAACTGAATTAGTTTATCTTGTTGGTCAAGGTTGCTTTCTAATTTCACAAGGCAAAGACGAGGCGATACAATTTATTTCGCACTGTCACCAAATGATTTTTAAAAGTTAAGAAACCACCTTTCTTTCTGCTTAAAATGGCTCTAGGTTTCTTATTTTACTACAAAATAAGTTCTAAAAACCAAAAACGGTACTAATCCGACTTGATGTTTTTATATTTAACTGCAGTGTCAATAGTATTTTTGCCGCTGATGATTTCTATCGAATGTAGTTGTTTGTTGCACTAGTGTAGTTCGGCGGATCGACTAAAAATTTGAACTTTAATGACACCCAAATTTTCTTATAAATCTATTGTTCTTTAAACATGAACTTATTTGGTAATACCCCGAAAGACAGATTTGAAAAATTGTTTTTCAATATCCACTATACTATTTATCAATCAAGAGTTGTAATACTTCACAAGCGAGACAAACCTTATTTTGTCACTAATAATTCATCGCAATTTGAAATTGTCGATGTTAAAATACAAAATTTCAACGTTGTAATTCCTATTTTCTTTGCTATTTTATTAATGGCCTTTGCAATTTTACAAAGCGATATCTATTCTCAAATTATAACTGCTATTCTCTCTTTGATGCTACTGATTGTTTCTTTTTCGGTTAAAAAAATCATTTTTACTATACTTATTAATGAAAATAAAATGAACTATAGCAGATTTGATCTTGATGTTAAATTTAAGAATGTTGAAGGAATTACATTTTACAAAAAAGCATGATTTTTTATATAGCAGCTTGCTTTAATTCTGGCTTTTGCTGTTTTTACCATTCACCCGAAATCGCATTATTTTTACTCAAATGAATAAATTAGGCCACGAAGAAAATAAGTTTGAAAAAGTTATAGTAACAAATCCTCTTTATACCATTTTCGAAACTAAAGCATCAATTAGCTTCAAAAAAGGAACTGAAGTGCAATTTAGTTTTGATGAAATATCAAGTATTAGAATTATTAAAAAAGAAAATATTATTGCCCCAGTATTGCTTATGTCGGTTTTGGTATGTATCGCGGGTTTGTGCTTAGCATTCTTTCAAACGAGCAGTATGATTCACCTAGCGTTTATATTAATTTCTTTTCTGTGCTTTATTTTAATTTTTTATATTAAAAAAACAACTTATGAATTACGTATCGATCTAAAAAATTCAGTTCGACATAAATTTACAGTAAAAAAAGAGATGCTGGCGGATGTAAAAGTTTTTTGTAAAAACGATTAGAGAAATAAAACGACAAAACAGAAAAAAGTCGGTGAATTAGTAGAATGCGAAAAATGAATTTAAACCAGAATGTTAGTTTTCATTTTCTTCGAATATCAATACTAATCTGTAGTCCTATTTTTGTTTATTTCTTTTGAAAATTCTAAAGGAGTCATCCCAGTAACTTCTTTAAAAGCTACAAAAAAATTGGTTTTAGATGAAAAACCACATTTTGTCCAAATGCCTTCCATCGAATGGGACACTAGTTTTCCATTAATCAATTCTTTTTTTGCAAGATCAACCCGTAACTCCTTTTTTAGTGTTATGAATTTTACATTTAAAATTGTAGTAAAACAATAATTTACGTCTTGACTTGTAATATTTAGAGTTTTACAGATATCCGTAATGTTAAAATCTGGATTTATTAAGTTCTCTTCCTTCTTGATAAGATCTAAAATTAATGCTGAAGTACTTACTAAAGATTCGTGATTGTCTTTCTGAATTACAATTTTTGATTTTGAACTCGTTTTGAATTTATGCATTCCGTAGAGTATTTCTGGAAAAACAAGTATCATTATCGGAATTAGGGCAAACAACATAGTCAAAATGTAGCTCAGTAATGAACTATTTATTTGTTCCCGTGAAGCTATATTTGGGAGACTATAAAAATAAATTGTTAAATTAGTATACCCAATGCACATTAACACGACAACACTATTTATTACCATTAGCCATTTAACAGCAATAGTGTCTTCTTTTTTTAACGGAAAATCACGCCTTTTCTTGTAGAAACGATACGACAATAGCAAGCCCCACAAAGCATATGCTAATAAAAACACTGGTCTTACAAGAATGTTTATTTTACTCGGATATAACCAACTGAGGTTAACATTCAATATATAATTGGGGTCTTCTATTAATAATTGAGCAATTCTAAGTTTAAAATCAAATTCTCTAAAGAAGTAAGGGAATATTGAAATTAATGTGATTGTAAATGGCAAAAAATGCAAATAATCCCACTTGTTAAACCTTATCGAAATTCTTAAGGTGTTTCTGGTATAAAGAAAGAGAAAAGGACCAGTTAAAAATGCGAGAGGAATGCTGTGCCCCACGAATATGGCAATCCAAAAGCGGTTAGGAGCAATCACAGTAAAATGGTGTAGAATTGAAGTAATACACATAAAAATCAAACTGCCACATAAGTAGATTGAATTTTTATTTTTGGAAAAATTATTATATAAGAGAAACAAACATAATAACATTACTAAAACAGAAGTGATAAGAATCATAAAATTATTTAGGGATGCGAATTTAATAAAAATAATTACAAAAGCACAAGTGATTATTCTGATTACTGTATAAATCAGTAATCGTTTTTTTGATAATTATATTTGCCAATTTAATCTTGTTTGGTCTTTTTCTTTGTACAAAGGATGTTTTGGAGTACAAGAGTGAAAGTAATTCAAAAGCAATTTTAACTTTCTTTGCAATTGTGATAATCTACTTAATCAACCAAAAAAGACTAGGATCTTCTTCAAATGATTTAATGTAAAGTTTTATTTTTTGTGGTTCACAACTATAAATATCATTGTATATTTGCAATCTTAACATTGCTAGATAGGACATGAGCGCTCGTCTAAATCATGCTTTAAGAGCGTTTTTTTTTACTGTAATCTCCCTTTTTTGCGCAATGAAAATCTAAAAATGATAGAAATTTTTATTGGTCAAGAAAATTCAAAAAACTTTTCGAAATCTGTAATCAAATTGGTTTGCATTTCGTGTGAATGGACGCACAAAACAAAAATAATTAAACAAAAAGTGGCTTTTTTTATATAATCACAGTCGGATTAAATTTATGGAACATAAAGCAGGTTTTGTTAACATAATTGGAAACCC
>CANGUP010000191.1 GCA_947457105.1 Flavobacteriaceae bacterium | reverse complement strand
TATTCGTTATGATATAAACATAGAAAGTAAGATGTCCTTCATTATATTCAATCATTGTGTTGTTCATATAATTATTTTTTTAATTATTACCATAATAAAAAAGGAAACATCCTCACCAAACACTCACACCATTTTGTCATGTTGACGAAGGAAACATCCCACCAAAAACTCACACCAGAAACTCACATCATCCACTCCAATCATCTTGTCATGTTGACGCAGGAAACATCACACCAGAAACTAAAACTAGAAACATCCAACCAGCAAATCACAAACTATTTTGTGTGGCTAGCATACGGTTTTCTGATACCTCAGAACAATAAAACAAAGGATTACGCTAAAATTGAATCAACATCTTAGACGACAACAAAAACCCAAGAAGAGAGAGTAGTAAGAGTAGTATCTTTAATTAACATACTTCTTGATAACCTTCACACCTTCGTTAGTTGCAATTTCAATAAGCAACACTTGATTTGTAGTACCAACGTTAAAAAAAGTTTTATTAGCATTAATAGCTTCTTTTTCAAGCAATAACCTTCCTCTGATATCAAATACTTTAATTGATTTCATAACCGTTTTACCTGCATCGACATGAAGATCTTGATTTGGTTTATAAACTATAACATCATTAGCATTAAATGAAAACGAATTACTATTTAAAGCTTGGTTTCGGTAAACCAAAACAAATCTCTCATTAAAAGTTCCTGCATCAGAACGGAAAACGTAGGAAGCTTGTTTCAAGTCATGAATGATATCGAGTGCTTTATCTTTTAAATAAATATTTTGATTAAGAAACAATCCATCAAAGTCGTATAAATTAATTGTAAAATTTCCTGTTGTTGCTGCATAAAATCCTAAGGGCACCTCATCTAAATCTGAAAATGGCAAAGAACGACCTTGTATAGACAAAGCAGTAGTAGGATTTGCTAAAGAATATAAAGCAACTGAATTCCCAACATTTAGGTATTCACCATCAAAACCTCTATCAATTCCCATTGTTGCATTGGTAGCGTAACCAACTAAGGTTTGTTTATAACTACCTTGCTGGTCTACAACATCTAACCAAACTCTATGCTTCTCTGAAACCACTGTTTCTGATGTTAAAGGATTCAATGGTGATTGCATTCTAAAAAACTGGTCATTATTTCCAACAATTCTCATAGCGTTTGAGAAAGTTGCTGCTCCATTAGACAATGCTTTAATAAAGAATCCTTGTCCTGAAGCAATTTTTCCATTAGGAACGGATGAATTTACACCAGTATTTGGTGCAGAACTAGTTCCTGTTCCTCCCAAATAATTATAAATAGCATAATCATTAGAAGTATATTGACCCGCAGTAATTGGCGTATTGTGAGTCCAAAAATAAATAGTGGCATCTACTACTCCAACATTCAGAGGGTCTGATAAAAACAAATCTGCATTGACAGCACTTGGATATGGATTTCCTATTAAATTAAAATCACTTGCTGAGACTAATACAGGACTTGTAACTACTCCGTTGTTTGGCACTCCAACGAAACTTCCGTCAAAAACAGTTGTTGTAACAAGATTATATGTAAGAGGAGCTCTTACTAGATATCCTGTACCGACAACCATACTAGAACCTGCCGCAACATTAGACCAATTAGCTATGGTTGGATTAAAAACAAAAAACTTATCGGTTGGTGTTAATGGAGAAAAAGTAGACAATACTTGATTCGCAATTGGAGAAGACCAATAAGTATAATCAAATTGCCTCATAGGCATTGTCGAACGTATGTAAGTAATATTACCAGTATTTATTGCAGCATCATTAATCTGAACTAAACTTGCATTATTATTAAAAATTAAAGAACCAGCTGCAACAACAACATCGTTAGTTACAACTAAAGAGTGATTAGGATTAATGGTTACAACACCAGAATTTATTATAACAGAACAAGCAAATAAATCTCCTGTTGAAGTATAATTTCCAGTAAATATTGCGCTTGTTGTTGCATTTGGCGGACCGTTGCTCCAGATAGTTCCATTCCAAGTGGTATTATTAAAAGCAACAAACACTACATTACTAAATAATTGACTACAAACACTACTTCTAATTACAGCTCTAAAATAACGAATGGTAGTAAAAACACCCATTTGTGCTGGTGTTAATATTGTTGTAGTATTTGCAATTGATGTTACGCCTGATGTAAATGCTGCATCATTGGCATATTCCCAACGTAAAATAGAACCAACACTACCTGTTAGAACCAAATTACTTGGTGAAATTCCAGTACATATTGACTGATCACTTGAAAGCACACCTGCAAAAGTAGGCGGAGAAACAGTTAATGTATTAGTTACAACTCTTGAGCATCCATTAGACCCTGTTAAAGTTGCCGTGTAAGTTATTGTATTGGTTGGTTTTGAATAAACAACACTTGCTGGTGTTCCTGCAACATAAGGTATAGTTGCTGCTATATCAGAATACAAATCTGTAATTGGCGTCCATGTTAAAGCAGCAGAAAGTGTTCCAGCTACTCTGACATTATCTAATGCCCAACAATAACCCCAATTAGACTCATAATTAAATCGGATTTTTAAATCTGGCATACCTAAATAAGCACCCAAATCAACAACCATATTAGAAAAAGCTGATGGGCCACCTTGCAAAACGGTATAAGATGTTAAGTTTGTCCATGTAGCTCCGTTATTTGAAGTGATTTGCACTTCAAACTTATCAAAAGCGATGGCATTTATATAGTGAAAAAAACTAAGATTGGCAGAAGTAAATCCTGCTAAATTAAAAGAAGGCGATGTTAATGTTGTTCTAGTAACTGTTCCAGCTGAACCACTTTGAGAATCGGAATTTGCTAAATAAAATTGGGAATTATCATTACTATTAAAAGTAGCATTCCAACCAAAACCATTTATGTAGTTATATCCACTTGGCCTTAAAGTCCATTGAGAAGCGTTTGTATCACCTCCAGTAGAAGTATTTGCAACAACCCAATTATTAGTTGGTGCATTAAAATTTTCATTAATTAAAATCGCAGGAGTAGCAATACTAGTACTACCAAAAAGCGGCAGAATTGTTCCTTCACATATTGATGGATTAACAGGAAGTATAGACACTATTGGAGGTGATTGATTTACATTAATAGTAATAGACGCTATATTTCCACAAAGGTTTCCAGATGTTTGATTGGCTAACAATTGATACGTAGTTGTTACTGTAGGATTAAAAGTAAAGCCTGAAATAACATTTCCAGAAACTCCTGTAGCAGGAGACCACACTAAACTATCATAAGCTCCTGCTCCATTTATAGTTACTAGCGAAGTTGTTTCATTTTCACAAATAGTTAGAGAAGTTGTACTTAAACTTAAAGCTGGTGGCGAAGTAATAGTTGCCGTAACTGGTACTCTTGCTGATAAACATTCTGTTGTAAATTTCCAATTATAAGCACCTAAATTAAAATTACCATCAATACTATTACCATCTATATTAGCCACCGATGAAGTATAAGGATAAGCTGCATTTGTAGTATTCATTCTCAACCCAGAGGCTGGCAAAGTACTAAAATACAAATTATATATCCCTGGAATTAAAGTATAATTCATGTTGATTTGTTGGAGTGTATTCCCTCCTGAAACCGTAGTTGTAAAATTAAAACTTGCAAGTGTAATATTAGATGAATTTCTTATCATCAATTGACCTGATTGTCCAGATGCAATTGGAAAAATATCTACCGATTGTAGAGATGTATTTGAAGTAACTGTAAAATTTACATAACCTTGATAATTTTGAAGTCCTTTGACACCCAATTGAGTGTTTGGATTGGATGGTCCTAACTTTGCTACTGCACCAAAAGCTCTAGCTTCTGCATAATAGGTTGTTATTGTACTTAATGCTGGAGTAGTAAATGTGTTCCCTGAGGCAACTTGAGCACCTCCAGATAAAGCGTCAAACCAACGAATAGCAGAACCAGCACTCGGATTAGCTACCAAACTTACAGTTCCATATCCACATCTTGTAACAGGAAGGGTTGATACTACTAAAGGAGGTGAACACTCTGTATTAAAAGTTTCTTCCATTGACCAAATACTTTTATCGGAACTAGAACAATTACCTCTGATCCAAACCCAATAACTTGAACTAGGACTAAGTCCTATTAGATTTAGTGTTGTAATACCTGCACCAACAGATCCTGTGGGTGTTGTTGCTAAAGTTGGTGGCGTTGCTGTAGTTGAAAGAAAGTATTCATATCCCATTGCTGGTGGTACTGTAGAAGGAACCCAATTAAGAGTAACGGTAGTTGCTGTAAAAGCAGAAGAAATAACCTCTGTAGGTTCAATACAAGATGGTGATAAAGTTACACTAATATCATCAATGGCAATATAGGTCTGATTGGCAATACTATATCCTCTGTATCCTATATAAAAAATACCTGAACTAACTGGCGTAAAATCAATTTGAGTGGTTTCAAAGAAACTATTATCAATT
>CANGUP010000190.1 GCA_947457105.1 Flavobacteriaceae bacterium | reverse complement strand
TTTGGGAATTGTTGTAATGTTTATAAGAAGTACTGTCGACATTGTCTTTGATTACGGACAAGGTTTTTTCGATAGTATGTGTGGATTAATTTTCTTCATGTTACTTGGAAAATTATTTCAGATAAAAACCTACGATTTTCTTTCTTTTGAACGTGATTATAAATCCTATTTTCCAATTGCTGTTACAAAAGTGACTTCCGATGGTAACGAAGAATCAGTTCAGGTATATGATATTGTAAAAGGTGACAGATTATTAATCAGAAATCAAGAATTACTTCCGGTAGACGGAATTTTAATTTCACCAGAAGCATCTATCGATTATAGTTTTGTGACAGGAGAAGCAGTCGCTATTGAGAAAAAATCAGGCGATAAAGTCTTTGCAGGAGGAAAACAATTGGGTAAAGTTATTGAAATTGAGGTGCTTTTTTCTGTATCCAATAGTTATTTAACTCAATTATGGAGTAATGATGTTTTTCAGAAAAGAGTAGAACAACAACATAAAACAATTACCGATAAAATTAGTCGTTATTTCACACCAGCTTTATTAGGATTGTCAATTGTATCCTTTATGTATTGGATATTTATTGATGTAGCAACAGCTTTCAATGTTTTTACAGCAATTCTAATTGTGGCTTGCCCGTGTGCTTTAGCATTAACAGCGCCATTTACAATGGGAAATGTTTTACGGATTCTTGGAAGTCGAAAGTTTTACCTTAAAAATGCATTAGTTATAGAACAATTAGCTAAAGTTGATAGTATCGTTTTTGACAAAACAGGAACCATTACTACAAATGAAAAAACAGCTATTACTTATGAAGGATCTGAATTAAATTTTTCAGAATTAAAATTATTAAAAAATGTTCTTCGAGGTTCCAATCATCCGTTAAGCAGAAGATTGTACGAGTTTATTCCGAATCAAGAAAAATTAGATACTACAAGTTTTGAAGAAGTTATCGGAAAAGGAATTTTTGCCGAAATTGAAGGAGTTAAAGTAAAATTAGGTTCGTCCCAGTTCTTAAAAACCATAACAGAAAACACACATAAAAAGACTAAAGTTCATGTAGAGTTTGATGGAGTTTATAAAGGAAGTTATGTTTTTAATAATCAATATAGGGAAGGGTTAGAGCGATTATTTGAACAACTTTCTAAAAAATACAATCTAATAGTCTTATCAGGCGATAATGATGGTGAACGTAAAATTTTGAAAAAAATGCTGCCTTCTAATACCTCTTTGGTCTTTAATCAAAAGCCTGAACAAAAATTACAATACATAGAAAATTTACAAAAAGAAGGTAAAAATGTAATGATGATAGGCGATGGATTAAATGATGCAGGAGCTTTAGCACAAAGTAACATTGGAATCTCAATTTCAGAAAATGTAAATGTCTTTTCACCAGCCTGTGACGGAATTTTGGACGCATCTCAATTCAATAAAATAGCTTTTTTTATGAATTATTCCAAAAATGCTATGAAGACAATTTACATGAGTTTTGGCTTGTCTTTATTGTATAATGCTGGTGGATTGAGTTATGCAGTTTCAGGAAATCTGTCACCAATTGTTGCGGCTATTATTATGCCATTGAGTACAATAACTATTGTGAGTTTTGTTACAATAATGACCAATATATATGCAAGAAAAAGATAATTATATATAACTGTTAAGTATCGAAAGTCAATATTTTTAATGTAATAATTCAAGTATGATAAATATCATATTTTATAAATAAAGGGTAAAGTAATTTTGTTAACACAAATTTAAGGTATGAGTGTCATTTACATGTTAATCACAATTAGTATAATCGTAGCTATTTTCTTTTTATATGCTTTTATAAGAGCTGTAAAAAGCGGTCAATACGATGACGATTATACACCATCAGTCAGAATGCTTTTTGACGATGAACTTCTCAAAGAAACTAACAAAAATCAAATACAAACAACAGAAGAAAAACAATTATAATTATGGACAAACAACAATTTTATTATGATAACAAAATTGTAAGAAACTTCATTTATGCCAGCATCGTTTTTGGTGTGGTTGGTATGTTGGTTGGATTAATATTAGCATTTATGTTTTTATTTCCAAACGTAACCAGTGGGGTTTCTTTTTTAAGTTTTGGTAGACTTAGACCATTACACACTAATGCAGTAATCTTTGCTTTTGTGGGTAATGCAATGTTTGCAGGAGTTTATTACTCAATGCAACGATTGTTAAAAGCTAGAATGTTTAGTGACTTTTTGAGTAAACTTCATTTTTGGGGTTGGCAATTAATCATTGTTTCTGCTGCAATCACTTTGCCATTAGGTTACACAACTTCAAAAGAATATGCTGAGTTAGAATGGCCAATTGATATTGCCATAGCATTAATCTGGGTTGTATTTGGTATCAACATAATTGGAACTATTATTAAAAGAAGAGAAAGACATATTTATGTAGCGATTTGGTTCTACATTGCGACTTTTGTTACGGTTGCTGTTCTTCATATCTTTAATAGTTTAGAATTACCTGTTTCTGGATTAAAATCTTACTCAGTATACGCTGGTGTTCAAGATGCTTTGGTTCAATGGTGGTACGGACATAATGCGGTTGCTTTTTTCTTAACTACTCCTTTCTTAGGAATGATGTATTATTTTGTTCCTAAAGCGGCAAATCGTCCTGTATATTCATATAGATTATCTATTATCCACTTTTGGTCATTAATCTTTATTTACATTTGGGCTGGACCTCACCACTTACTTTATTCAGCATTACCTGATTGGGCTCAAAATCTTGGAGTTGTATTCTCTATAATGTTAATTGCTCCTTCATGGGGTGGTATGATTAATGGTTTATTAACTTTAAGAGGTGTTTGGGATAAAGTAAGAACCGATTCTGTGTTGAAATTTTATGTAGTTGCAATTACCGGATACGGAATGGCAACTTTTGAAGGACCAATGTTATCTCTCAAAAATGTTAATGCTATTGCTCACTTTACAGATTGGATTATTGCTCACGTTCACGTAGGAGCTTTAGCTTGGAACGGTTTCTTATCTTTTGGTATGATATATTGGTTAATACCTCGTATTAATAAAACAAAATTATACTCAGAAAAATTAGCAAACTTCCATTTCTGGATTGGTACTTTAGGTATTATTTTATATGCTCTTCCAATGTACGTTGCTGGATTTACTCAAGCTTCTATGTGGAAACAATTTGATGCGCAAGGTGCTAAATTAGAGTATGGTAACTTCTTAGAAACAGTTACTCAAATTATGCCAATGTATTGGATGAGAGCAATCGGTGGAACTTTATATCTAGCAGGAGTAATTGTATTAGTTTATAACATCATAAAAACCGTAAAACAAGGTTCAGCTGTTGAAGATGATGCTGCAGAAGCAGTAGCGCTAACAACTATTAGTCCTAACAGATTAAAAGGTGAAAAATGGCACGCATGGTTAGAAAGAAAACCAGTTCAATTCATGCTTTATACTACTGTTGCTATTTTAATTGGTGGAGCTGTTCAAATTTTACCTACAATTTTAGTAAAATCAAACATACCTACAATTGCTGCAGTAAAACCTTATACTCCTCTTGAATTACAAGGAAGAGACTTATATATCCGTGAAGGTTGTGTTGGATGTCACTCTCAATTAATTAGACCTTTCCGTTCAGAAGTTGAACGTTATGGTGACTATTCTAAGTCAGGAGAATTTGTTTATGATCATCCATTCTTATGGGGCTCTAAACGTACCGGGCCAGATTTAGCTAGAGAAGGTGTGAAACGTAACAATCCATTTGTAGGAGGTAGAGATAATGTTTGGCATTTCAATCACATGTATGACCCGCAAAGTATTTCATCGGGTTCAATTATGCCAAGTTACCAATGGTTAATTCATGACGAACTTGATAATTCACTTATTCAAGATAAAATGAAAGCAATGGTAACATTAGGAGTTCCATATACAGACCAAGAAATTGCTGATGCTACGAAAAGTATTAACAAACAATCTACTGAGATTGAAACGACATTACTTATGAACAATGAAATTAAAAAATCTTTTGGAAATGAAACAGCTGTTCCATTAAAAAATAGAGAGATTGTAGCACTTATAGCTTATCTACAAAGATTAGGTACAGATACTTACGTTAAAGATAAAAAAGAATAGTCATGTTGAAATTTGTAAAACACAATTTAGAAACTATTGATGGTGTAGCAATATACCCAATAATATCACTAACTATATTCTTTACTGCTTTTGTATTGTTCACAGTTTGGGCTATTACTTACAGCAAGGATACTATAAAAGAAATTAGTGATCTTCCGTTAAACGACTAATTTAATTACCCATTTAAAAAGTAAAAAAAATGAAAAAATTATTTCCATCGTATGTAAGAGTTCCAGTAATTTTTGCCATCGTTATGATTGCAATGGAATATTTTATAGACTCAGGAGACCAGCCAGCTTTCATAAAGTATCCAATGTTATCTTTATTTCTTGCTGTATTCCTGTTCTTGTTAGTAGCCATAGAAATTGTGGTTAGTGCAGTAGATAA
>CANGUP010000189.1 GCA_947457105.1 Flavobacteriaceae bacterium | reverse complement strand
TGTATCTAATTTATCAGTTCAATTTGGTAAAAGAATCTTATTTGACGAAGTAAACACCACGTTTGTTCAAGGAAATTGCTATGGCGTAATTGGTGCCAATGGTGCTGGAAAATCTACGTTCCTTAAAATTCTTGCTGGCGATATTGATCCTACTTCTGGTCGTGTAATTCTAGAACCAGGAAAACGTATGTCGGTTTTGAATCAAAATCACAACATGTTTGATGAACATACGGTTTTAGAAACAGTAATGATGGGTAACAAAGTGCTATTTGCAGTAAAATCTGAAATGGATGCTTTGTATGCCGATTATGATGATAAAAATGCCGATAGAATAGGTGAGTTGCAGGTGCAATTTGAAGAAATGAACGGTTGGAATGCCGAATCGGATGCTGGTTCGATGCTTTCTAACTTAGGTATCGGTTCGGATATGCATTATACTTTAATGGCCGATTTGGAGGGTAAACTTAAAGTTCGTGTGTTATTAGCACAAGCACTTTTCGGAAATCCTGACGTTTTGGTAATGGATGAGCCAACAAACGACTTGGATTTTGAAACCATCACTTGGTTGGAAAATTTCCTTGCCAATTATGAAAATACGGTAATTGTGGTTTCGCACGACAGACACTTTTTGGATTCTGTTTGTACCCACATTTCAGATATTGATTTCTCAAAAATTAATCACTATTCTGGAAACTATACCTTTTGGTACGAATCTAGTCAGTTAGCTGCAAAACAAAAAGCACAACAAAATAAGAAGGCCGAAGAGAAGAAAGCAGAGTTGGAAGAGTTTATTCGTCGTTTTAGTGCGAATGTAGCGAAATCTAAACAAGCAACTTCTCGTAAGAAGATGATTGATAAATTAAATCTTGATGAAATCAAACCATCAAGTAGAAGATATCCTGCGATTATTTTTGATGTAGAAAGAGAAGCTGGAGATCAAATTTTACATGTACAAAACCTTGCTGCATCAGTTGATGGTGAAGTGTTGTTTAAAAATGTAGATTTGAACATGGCGAAAGGCGATAAAGTAGTAGTGTTTTCAAAAGATTCTCGTGCTACAACGGCTTTTTATGAAATTTTAAACGGAAATCAAAAAGCCTACGAAGGAACTTATGATTGGGGAATTACAACCACACAATCGTATTTACCAAATGACAACAGTGCATTTTTCACAGACGGAAGTTTGAATTTAGTAGATTGGTTGCGTCAATTTGTGAAAACAGAAGAAGAGCGTGATGAAGTGTACGTTCGTGGATTCTTAGGGAAAATGATTTTTTCTGGAGAAGAAGCTTTGAAAAAATGTACGGTGCTTTCTGGAGGAGAAAAAGTGCGTTGTATGTTATCAAGAATGATGATGATTCGTGCTAACGTTCTAATGCTTGATGAACCAACGAACCACTTAGATTTGGAATCGATTACGGCATTCAACAATTCGCTTAAAAACTTCAAAGGTTCAGTTTTGTTTACAACACATGACCATGAGTTTGCGCAAACGGTAGCCAACAGAGTTCTAGAAATCACACCAAACGGAGTTATCGACAGATACATGACATTTGACGAATATCTAGACGATGAAAAAGTGAAAGAATTGAGAAAGAAAATGTATAACTAAGTACAAAGTTTGAAGTAAGAAATAGAAAAAAAGGTCTAAAATTTTAATTTTAGACCTTTTTTTACACTGAACACTGCTACTAAACACTGCGACTGAAAAACTGAACACTACATCTTATGTTTCCAACGTTTGTGTGTCCACAAGTAAAATTCTGGAGCTTCATAGATTTGTTGTTCTACTTTTCTCATAAAATTTTCTGATAATTTGAAATCTGGAATGGATTTTACATCATCAGAAAGCACTTCGAAAGTAGCTTCATAATTACCACGTTTTACTTTCTTTACTTTTAGGAAAATTACATTCATATCATATCTTTTGGCAAGCATTTCAGCCCCAACGTGAATAGGCGTTTCAATTCCCATAAAGTTATCCCAATACATATTATCAGATCTTCTAGGAGTTTGATCACTCGCAAAACCAAAAATGCCTAATACTCCTTTTTTTGCATTTTCTTCAATAGTAGATTTAGTTTCTTTAGTTGTTATGAGGTAGGCTTTAAATTTGGCACGAATATTTTTAACTAATTTATCAAAATAAGGATTTGCAATTTTTTTATAAATACCATATCCTTTAAAAGTAATGTGATTGTTCATTGATAAAACCCATTCGTAACTTGCATAGTGTGCGCACATTAGAGCAATACTTTTCCCTTTTTTTTCTAAATCCAAATAAACATCAAGATTTGTATAGCTAAAACGTTTATTAATTTCTTTTTCGGAAATTGACATTGTTTTTATCATCTCAAGAAACATATCGCACAAGTGATGGTAGGATTTTTTTTCAATAATTAATCTTTCTTGTTCTGATAAATGTGGAAGTGCAAGGGCAATATTTTCTCGAACTGTTTTTTTTCTGTAACCAATTACACGATAGATTAAAAAATAAACAAAATCAGAAAACAAATATAATATAGGAAATGGCAGAATTGAAATTAGCCATAGAATAGGGTAGACAAGAAGGTAAATAAAAAACTGCATTCGTTTATTTTTATGCAAATATACAGTTTCTGATAATTTAACAACTTTGGTTTAACAAAACCTAAAGAACAATTCCTATTTTTACGCAAAATAGTTTGATATGGAGTACAATTTGTTTTTGATTGGATTGATTGCGATCAATGTTGTAATTAGTTTTAAAGGATTTAATGACTTATCTTTTTTTAGAAAGTATCAATTTCACGTGGGAAGTATTCGTTCTGGAGAGCAGATTAGAATGATTTCGTCAGGATTTCTTCATATTGATATTGGTCATTTGGGGTTTAATATGCTATCGCTTTACTTTTTTGCGCCAGTTGTCTATCGTATTCTTAATAATTTCTCATTCGTATTAATCTATTTTGCGAGTCTTATCTTCGGAAGTCTTCTTACGATGATTTTTCATAAAAATGAGTACAATTATAGTGCTGTTGGAGCTTCTGGAGCTGTTATGGGAATTATTTATTCGGCAATTTTATTAGACCCAAGTTTAGACATTTATTTCTTTTTTATACCAATTCCAATTCCAGGTTACATTTTTGGTATTGGATATTTACTTTACTCGATTTATGGAATGAAAGCAAAAAGCGATAATATAGGACACACAGCACATTTTGGAGGCGCTATTGGTGGCTACTTATTTACATTAATGAAAAAGCCTTCTTTGTTTGTGGATAATACATTTATGGTTGTGATTTTGGCAATTCCAATTATTGTTTTATTTGTAATGGTTAAACGAGGCAAGCTATAATTGGCATGGCTTTTGGATATTTATTTTTATAAAAATATAGTATTATGAAATCGCCACTAACATCTAGTTTGTTGCAAACAATTGAAAATCAAAAAACACCATGAAAAATTAAACAATTGTGAGATAAACTCCAATAAGTAAAGGCGATACCATATATGACTGCTAATAAATCAAATTTTACATATATGAAAAAATCAATTTTAATTTTAATGACATTTATTGCTACAATAACACAAGCACAAGAACAAAAACAAATTCCACAAGTGTCCGTTTCAGGAGAGGGAAAGGTTATGGTAAAACCAGACCATATTGTTATAAACTTTGGTGTTGAAAATACTGGAAAAGACGCAACAGAAGTAAAGAAGCTTAATGATGAAACGATTGATAAAGTTGTGAAATTTGTAAAGAAATTTGGTATTCCAACTTCCGATTTTCAAACTATAAGTTTAAGTCTAAATAGAAATTACGATTATGAAAAGAAGAAATATAATTATCAAGCTTCTCAGACTATAAGTATTACTTTAAAGGATATTACAAAATATGACGCTTTAATGATGGGATTGGTTTATAATGGTATTAATAACATTAGCGATGTTGAATTCAAATCATCTAAAATTGAAGAATACAAATCGGAAGCTAGAAAACTTGCGATGAAAGATGCAAAGTATAAAGCAGAAGATTATGTTTCAGTTTTAAATCAAAAAATTGGGAAAGCGATTTCAATTACTGATAATACGCAATCTTTTTATCCTCCATCAATGATGTACAAAGCAGATATGATGGTTGCTGAAGCAGGAGCGCCAAGAGAAACCCTTGCTGTTGGAGAGATTGAAGTTTCTGCCAATGTTTCTGTAAGTTTTATTTTAGATTAATTTATCTTATATATTTAATAAAAAAACTCCTCATTTGAGGAGTTTTTTGTTTGTTTAATATGTTATTTTTTATCTTTTTAATGAGAAATGGGCTTTAAATTGTTTCATCACACCAGCTTCAGGATAGTCAACTGTAAACCAGTAATCCGTTGATGGCATTAGGTTTCCGTTGTAAGTACCATCCCATCCTTTGCTTGCTGGACTGATTTGTTTAATCAATTTTCCTTGGCGGTCAAATATATAAATTTTTGCGTTTATTTCTTTATCCAATCCAACAATATTCCAAGTATCGTTAATTCCGTCACCATTTGGAGTAAAATAGTGAGGGTA
>CANGUP010000188.1 GCA_947457105.1 Flavobacteriaceae bacterium | reverse complement strand
TTTGATCTTCAGTATCAGCAAATAAAACCTCATCAATTTCAAATTGTTCTACAACTGACATAATTTTTTCAGCTTCCGAAAAAAGAATTTCTGGATAATTTCCGTCAACTTCAATCAATAAATGTGCTTGAACATTGTCATTAACATTGATACTGATATTGTCATTGTATTTCAAGGTCCAATCAATGGCATCGCGTTCCATAAACTCTAATGCACTTGGAATAATTCCGGCTCTAAAAATGGCAGAAACAGCTTCACACGCTTGACTTGCTTTGAAAAAAGGAACCAACATTAAAACATTATATGTGTTTTGAGGAAGAAGTTTGAGTACAATTTTAGTAATAACACCCAAAGTACCTTCACTTCCAACCATTAGTTGTGTCAAATTATAACCTGTTGAATTTTTTAATGTGTTTGCTCCTGTCCAGATGATTTCTCCGTTAGGCAAAACCACTTCCATGTTTATTACATAATCTTTAGTAACACCATATTTCACGGCACGAGCACCACCAGAATTTTCGGCAACATTTCCACCAATCCAGCAGCTTCCTTGACTACTTGGATCGACTGGATAGAACAAACCTTTCTCTGCAACTGCTTCACGCAAAACTTGAGTAATTACTGCAGGCTCGGCAGTAACTTGAAGGTTTTGTTCATCAATTTCAATTATTTTATTTAAGCGTTCCATAGAAAGCCCAATTCCTTGATAAATAGACAAAGCACCGCCACTCAAACCTGTTCTTGCACCGATTGGCGTTGTTGGAATTTTATATTCGTTGGCAACTTTCAAGATTTCTGAAATTTCCTTAGTATTTGCTGGTTTTAGAACAACATTTGGAGGAAAAACATAATCTTCTGTTTCATCATGACCGTAATGATTGCGGGTTTCGATATCGGTAAAAATATAAGACTCACCTACAATAGACATTAGCTTATTTAATATTTCTGGATTTAATTGCATTTTGTATAAATTGTGAAGTAAAAATAGAAAAAGAAAATAGAATAGAGAATAAAGAAAATAGATTTTTACAGCTAAATTGCTTTTGAAATTTTTCATTTACAAAATACGACCTCAAACTAGCCTTAATCTATCTTTTTTTTCAAATTTGGTAAAAAATAACAAATGATACCGATTAGTGGAAGGAAAGAACAAACATGATACACGTATTGAATGGAAGTTGCATCAGCAAGTTTTCCGAGTAAAGCTGATCCTAATGCACCCATTCCGAAAGCAAAGCCATAGAATAATCCAGAGACCATTCCGAGTTTTTTGGGAACTAACTCTTGCGCATAAACCAAAATTGCTGGAAAAGCAGAAGAAATGATGATTCCAATTACAACCATTAATACATCAGTCCAAAATAAATCTACATAAGGTAATGCTAAAGCAAAAGGAAAAGCTCCAAAAACTGACAACCAAATGACATATTTTCTTCCAATTTTATCGCCTAAAGGTCCGCCAAGAATGGTTCCAACAGCATATGAAAACAAGTAAATGAACATATGAAACTGAGCTTGTTTTATGGTTAAACCAAATTTATCGATAATATAAAACTGATAGTAGCTTGAAAGACTTGCCGAATAGAAAAACTTAGAAAAAATCACTATCAACAATATAGCAATAGAAATTTGAACTTTCTTTTTGGGAAGATTATGCAAATCTATAAATGGTTGTAATTTATTTTTTCTAAAAACGAGATGTTCTTTGTACCAAAAAGCAATTTTACTTAAAATAAGTAGTCCTAAAGCAGCAACAATAACAAACCAAAGAATGTGTTTTTGAGAATTGGGAACTACAATTAAAGCTACTAAAAGTGGTCCAAGAGCTGTTCCGAAGTTACCTCCTACTTGAAAAATAGATTGTGCTAAACCACGTTTTCCGCCAGAAGCTAAATTAGAAATTCGAGCCGACTCAGGATGAAAAATAGATGAACCAGTTCCAATTAAAACTACAGAAGCTATTATCCAATAAAAATTATTGGCAAAAGAAATCGAAATGATTCCAGCCATTGAAAAAAGCATTCCATAAATTTGAGAAAATGGTTTTGGATTTTTATCAGTGAAATAACCAACCAAAGGTTGAAAAATAGAGGCAGAAAATTGAAAAGCAAAAGTGATTAATCCAATTTGAGAAAATGTAAGATGATAACTTTCCTTAATAATTGGATAAATGGATGGAATAATGGCTTGAATTAAATCGTTGAGCAAATGAGCAAAACTGATAGAAAACAGAATGGAGTAAACCGTTTTATTAAGTAAATCCTCTTTGTTTAATGTTGCAGATTGATTTTGCACAGTTGTAAATTTTGATACTGCAAAAATACTTTTTTTTAACGGCAAAGAAGCAAAATTTTATTGCAAAGTTCATATCGAAAATATTTTACCTAAATTTGTAATACAAATACCATTACTATTGGAACAATCATCAAAAAAATCGGCTTTATCGGAAAAAGATGGCGTTAATCAACCACAGAGTTTGAGTAATTCTTCGGTTGAAGTAATTAAACAAATGCGAAGAAAACAACCTTCTGCGCAAGAGTTGATTGATGGTATTTTGTCAAAAGATAAAGTAGCTTTAAGTCGAGCCATTACGCTCGTAGAAAGCACCAATCCTGAACATTTAGAAAAAGCTAATACTATAATTCAAGCGTGTTTACCTAATGCCAATAAATCAATACGTATCGGAATTACAGGCGTTCCTGGCGTAGGAAAAAGTACTTTTATAGAAGCTTTTGGAAAGCATATCACTTCCTTAGGAAGAAAAGTTGCAGTATTGGCAGTTGATCCTAGTAGTTCGATTTCTCACGGAAGTATTCTTGGTGACAAAACCCGAATGGAAGAATTGGTAAAAGATGAAAATGCATTTATTCGTCCGAGTGCTTCAGGTGAAACACTTGGTGGAGTTGCAAGAAAAACACGTGAAACCATAATTCTATGTGAAGCCTGCGGGTTTGATACCATTATCATTGAAACTGTTGGCGTTGGTCAAAGCGAAACTGCTGTTCATAGTATGGTGGATTTCTTTTTATTATTGAAAATTTCTGGTGCTGGCGATGAATTACAAGGCATAAAACGTGGTATCATGGAAATGGCAGATGCAATTGTAATCAATAAAGCTGATGGCGATAATATTGCAAAAGCTAAATTAGCCAAAACGGAATTCAACAGAGCATTACATTTATTTCCTGCAAAGCAAAGTGGTTGGATTCCAACTGCAGCGACTTGTAGTTCTTATACAAAAGAAGGAATTGATACAGTTTGGAAAACGATTTCAGATTATTTTGAATTGGTAAAAACCAATGATTATTTTGAAGAGAAACGTCAAAATCAGAATCAATTTTGGATGATGGAAACTATAAACGAGCAATTAAAATCCAACTTCTACAATCATCCTGAGATTATGAAACAATTGGAAGAAAACAAAAAAGCAGTGCAAAATGATGAAATTTCACCCTTTGCAGCTGCTATGAATTTGTTGGAAAAATATTTTAGATAATTACTCTTCGTAAGCTTCCATTTCTTTGTCGTAGAATTCTCCGGCTAGTGTAATTAAATGTTCCATTTCCGATTCTAATTCGGTTTCGTCTTCTCCTTCTAAATCTTCTAAAAACTCCACTTCATCATCTTTCAAATTGATTATAAAACGTGGGAAATCTAAATGTATAACGAATATATCGTCAGGAAAATCGGAGTTGTCGGCTAGTACAAACTTTGGTAATTGCATAGTATTTATTTTTAAACTTTAATGTGTCCCCAATTTTCGCCAATTCTTATGCGATATAATTGTTGGGTTGTGATATCGAATTGTTTTGCAATCATGATCAAACGAGTTTTATTGTCTGGACGTTGCAACATTTTTTTTATTCTAATTACTTGTGTTGAAGTTAACTTAGCTCCGTCTGCTTTTTTATTAAATTCAATAATTCGAGCTTTATTTGCTAAAACGTTAGGGTTTTTCGATTGAAAATCAATTTGTTCTCTTCTTGTGGCCCATATCAAATTTTCAACTCTATCATTGTCTTTACTGAAATCTAAATGAATTACCATTGTTCGTTCTGGATTATCATTTGGAATAAAATATTGAGCTACCAATTTATAAACTAAAAAACCTTTGTCTTTCCGTTTACCATTTTCTCTAGTTTGATACCTAAAAACTCTGAAACCTTCAGTCAAAGCACATTTTATTTCTTTTCCACTCAAAAAATCATCTGTATAACTAATAATTCTTCCTTGATTGGAAACAGCATATTTTTTTTGCAATGGATGTTCAATAATTATTTGTTTGAACTCTTCCCCTCTATTCAGTTGTATCATCTGAGATTGATTTTATACTATCTTTCAAAATTAATGATTTTGTTAGATAATGAAAACGAATGTACAAAAATAATGCTGCAGCTGTTAATCCTGCTAAAAGCCCTAACCAAACACCAACAGCTTTAAAATCGGTATATTCTCCTAAATAATAAGAAATTGGAAATCCAATAATCCAATACGCTACAAACGTAATATACATAGGGATTTTCACATCTTGCAATCCGCGTAAAGCACCAAGAACCACAACTTGAATTCCATCTGAAATTTGAAAAACGGCTGCAACTAATAA
>CANGUP010000187.1 GCA_947457105.1 Flavobacteriaceae bacterium | reverse complement strand
CCTATTGCAGCTTTGGCAACATTATAATTATAAACAGGATCCATATTTACTAATAAATCAGTTGCAGTGTGCCTATGAGTTGTTTCGTTTGTTTCGAAAAAACCTGTAATTATATCACTATTACTTTGAAATGACATATAATCTGAGCCATAAGCCGATGCTAATAAAGTATTCAATGGAGAATACAAACCAACACAAGTTATAAGTTGATTGGTAAAAGTATTTGATGCTGCATTATTTACTGTTGGTGATGAAGTATCACGTTCACATGTAATGGTATTGTTTACCATTCCGGCAACTCCTCCAACTTCGTCAAGATTGAAAACTAAACGAATATCCATTTTTGGAGTTGTAGAATTAACTACTGCAGAAACATAATTCTGACTTCCTCTTAATCCGTCTTCTTCTCCACTGAAATTGATAAACTTTATAGAATATTCTGTTGGGATGTTTTGCAACAATCTTGCTATTTCAAGGATAGAAACTACTCCACTTCCGTTATCATTGGTTCCTGTTCCTACAATTGAATCATAATGACCACAAACTATTAGAAAGGTGTTTGGATAAACTGTTCCAATTTTAGTAACCACTAAATTTTTACAAATAGCAGTAGAACCAGAATAAGTGTAGGAATACTCTTGAAGTTGACTAGCTGTATAGCCATAACTTAAATATTTATTTTTTAACCAATCTAAAGTGTTTTGTAGAGCTGGAGTTCCTCTTCTTTTTACTCCCAAAGCTTCATATTGGGTTAAATTAGTAGTTATATTACTTTGAGAACATTGGTTTACAACATTTGCGTAAGCTTGCTCAAACGTTTGACCAAACAAATTGGTAGTAAATACTAATGCAAAAATTATTAGTAGTAGGTTTCTTTTTGTGAAATTCATAACAAAAAATGGAAGTTATTTGGATAATGGCATCAAAAGTAATAAAATTTTGGATACTTACTAAATTATTTTTTTAGACATTAATCATTAAATAACAAATTGTTTTTCAATAGCTTAAAAATCATTAACAAATCGTTGACAAATCATTATTATGGCTTTGGCACACATCTTGGAATGTACTAAACATCAGAAAGATTATCTGATCGAAGAAGCTGAAAATCGAACGAGTAAGCAAAAGCTTTAAAACGATTTATTATGAGAACAATTACTTTATTAGTAGCAAGCATTTTGTTAACAACAAGTGTAACAATTGCACAAGAAACAAGAAGTTTCAATCACAACACAACTACAAGTTGTAATTTTGATGAACCAATTTCATTTACAGAACGAGGCATTGAGTTTTTCGTTTTTACCAATGGAGACTTTGATTTTAATACACGTCCAGATGACTCTCAAGGAGCCCATAACTATAGATTAGCAGGAAAGAGAACTTCTGAAGTAAATAGAACCAATCCTGTGAACTTAGGTGTCTTAATTGAACATGATAGTTTTGGTAGAGTTCGTAGAGTTGGTAAAACTTTCATCAACTACGATAGTCGAGATAGAGTTAGTAGAATTGGTTCAGTATATATGAGATACAACAAATTTGCTCTTACACAAGTTGGCGGAATGAGAATTGTTTACAACCGTCGTGGAGAAATAATTGACATGATTGGTCAAGTGAAAAGAAATAGTGGTTTTATATACAACAATAACGCTACTGCAACAACTTACGGAAACGGTAATAACGGAAGCGGAAACGGTTACTACTATTACAGAACAGACGGAACAAAAGCTTTAGTAGAAGATGATGCTACTAAAGAAGATAAAGAATAAAAGATTGATTGGTTGGTTAGGTTTATTTAAATCCTGCGGATTCTGGGAAGATGAAGCAGGATTTTTCATTCTGAAATTGATTCAGAATCTATTTTATTTCAGAATCTATCTAACTTTCTTCAAAATTGAGTTCATAACATTATTAAAATCTGAAGACAGCTTTAACTTGTAATTTATAAAAATATAAAAAACCGAAACTAAAATAGATTTCAAAACAATATTTACAATTGGATTAAAAGAAAAATCCCAAAAGTAAAAGAGAAAGAATGTTGCTATCAAAACTCCTAAACAATATAAAGTTTGATTGGAAAATGGAAATAATTTCATCTTCAAAACCACAAAAAGTAGTTTTGCTATACTATATAGTGTAATCGAAATTAAAGTTGCAATAGCCGCTCCGTTAATTCCATATATTGGAATAAAAATCATGTTTAGTGAAATCGCTAAAAAAGCTAGTAATAATCCTAAAAAAAGAACTGCTTTATAATATTTAGAATTAAAAATGATAGCATTATTATTACCTAATATCAAATCGAAATATTTTGATATTCCAATGGTAAAAACAACAAAAATTCCTGTATTATAATTTTTAGGCAATAGCAAATACATTTGATTGATATTGACTAATATGCCAACTAAAACCAATCCTCCTATTATTTGTAATGTTATAGAAGTCTTTTTGTAAAGTTCATTTAATTCTTCATGTTTGTTTTCAGCCATCAACTTTGCAGTAATTGGATAGGTAATTTGGTGCATTGCTCTACTAGGAACCGCAATAACGGTAGCAATAAAAATTGCAACAGTATAATAAGCTATATTCTCAATTTTTATATATTGATTTATCATTGTTTTATCAATGTCTAAAAGCATGTTTGCAATACTTCCCGACAAAATTATAAACAAGGAATAAATAAAAACTTCTTTACTATTATGCGGTATTTTGAAACTATAAGTAATTGACCTTACTTTCATAGCATAAAAAAACATTACCAAAGTAGTTATCAAATATATTCCCATTAAAGAATTAATAAATTCAAGTGGTGTAATCCATTTGAAATAAACGGCAAACAAAAAAATTGAAATAAAAATTCGCAACAAAACTTCTTTAATTAAACCACCAATAACCGATTGCAGATGCACTTTTACCCATGCATAAAAGATTTCAAAATAGCCCATACAAAGTCCAATTATTGGAATTTGCCATACATAATCATATACAATTGGGTTTTTTTTTGATAAAAAAGTAGCAATCCAATCGTATCCAAAAAATCCAATTAGTAAAAATGGGATGATTAACAAAAGTGGTAATATTAATACAAAAGTTAAAAAAGAACTTTTCTCGTCATCGGTTTTGTAATGAGTAAAAAACTTAATCAAAGTATTATGAACACCGAATGCCAAAAGAGGAAAAATAACGTTAGCAGTTGAAAGAATATAACCTGTCAATCCATAATACTCTTCGCCCAAAAAATGAGGATACATAAACAAGGCATTAGCTGCACCAATACCAAAACCAATATAAGTAATGATAGTATTTTTTATGGATTGGTTGATTACTATTCCCATGGAGGTGTTATGAGTTTTGAGTTATGAGTTTTGCGAGTTTTTCGGTCAAACTTTTTCGAGAATATTGTTGTAAACCAATTGGGTAAACTTGTAATTTCTTATCTAAATACAACTCAAAATTAGACAAAATAGTCTTTTTCAAACGCTCTTTTTCATTGTAAGTAAAGAAAGTACCTGTATTAGTTGACGTAATGATTTCTGCAAAATCAGAATCTTTTGGTCCGATGGCGATTATTGGTCGTTCTGAAACCATGTATTCAAATAATTTTCCTGGAATAATACTTTTGGTTTCTTCAGAATCAATTTCGATTAATAATAATACTTGTGAAGCTTTCTGATGTTTTATCGCTTCTGAATGAGAAACATATCCCAAATTATTGAGATAAGAATCTAATTTAAATTCTGAAATTGAGTCTAAAATTTCTTGACTTACTTTTCCAATAAGTTTCAATTGAAAATGAGCTTTAAACAATTCATTTTCAGAAATCAATTCTTGTAAAGATTCCCACAAAATCTTCGGATTTCTGTCCGATAAAAACGAACCAATGTGTGCCAACGTAAACTTTTCATCTAAAGTTTGTTTTGGAACATTCTCAACATCATATCCATTTGTAATAACTTCAATTGGTTTATTAGTAATAGCTTGAAACTCTGTTTTTGTCGTTTTACTTGTAACAATAATTGTGTCAGCAGTGTTTAAAACTTGATGTTCTAATGCTTTATGCTTTTTATCGGCGTAAGATGATAATTTCAACGCTTTATGATAACCAATAGTTGTCCAAGGATCACGAAAATCGGCAAACCACTTCACTCCTAGTTCTTGTTTTAATTTTAAACCAATTAAATGCAATGAATGTGGTGGTCCAGAAGTTACAATAGTATCAATATTATTTTCTTGAATGTATTTTTTTAGATATTGCACTGAAGGATTTACCCAAAATTTACGTGCATCAGGGATGAATAAATTGCCTCGAACCCAAAGCATCATTTTTTCAACAAAACTTTGTTTTTTGGCTGCAGGAATAATCCCTGAGCTTATTTTTTTGGTTTCTTTTTTAGATAAAAATCCAGCTAATTGATAGGGTTCGAATATTTTATTTTTAAGAATAATTGCTTTATCTGAAACTTCACTCATCAAACCTTCATCAACAATAGGATACGTTGGGTTTTCAGGAATATAAACTATGGGTTGAACATTAAAATCGGGCAAATATTTTACAAATTTTAACCAACGTTGCACGCCTGGTCCGCCAGCTGGAGGCCAATAGTAGG
>CANGUP010000186.1 GCA_947457105.1 Flavobacteriaceae bacterium | reverse complement strand
GCTAAAGTTGTTTTAGCACCGATTCGTTTTGGTGCAGGAATTAAAGGTAAATTACTTGAAGCGATGCAATGTGGAACTCCAAGTGTAACTTCTTCAATTGGTGCGGAAGCTATGTCTGGAAATTTAAACTGGAATGGTTTTGTGAAAGACAATTCAAATGAGTTTGTAGATGGAGCTGTTCAACTTTATGAAGATGAAAACTTATGGAAACAGGCTCAAGAAAATGGATATGAGATTTTGGATAAACGTTATAAAAAATCACTTTTTGAAAAGGAGTTTATTGCTGAAGTTAAATCGATTTCAGATAATTTGGAACAACATCGAAATAACAATTTCTTTGGTTCTATTTTGCAACATCATTTAGTTTCTAGCACTAAGTATATGAGCAAGTGGATTGAGGAAAAAAACAGGAAATGATTTTTTATCCACAGATAAAACGGATTGTACAGATTTTTACGGATGTTGTTTATTATTCTGATTTCTATTCAATACAAATCCTATTTAGCCCTGATTGGAGTGGCACGAAGTAGAACGGAAAGCAGGAATATGGAAACCTAAAATGCCCGAAACATTCGCTCCAAAATAAAAAAACCCGCTCATTTCTGAACGGGATTCTTGTTTTATAGAGTTTCGATTAAGCTAACATCGTCACTGGATTTTCGATAAACAGTTTTAATGTTTGCAAAAATTGTGCTCCTGTTGCTCCATCAATTGTTCTGTGATCGCATGCTAATGATAACATCATGGTGTTTCCAACTACGATTTGACCGTTTTTAACAACTGGTTTTTCAATAATTGCTCCAACTGAAAGGATTGCTGAGTTTGGTTGATTAATGATTGAATTGAATTCAACTATACCAAACATTCCAAGGTTTGAAACGGTAAATGTACTTCCTTCCATTTCGTTTGGAAGTAATTTTTTAGTTTTTGCTCTTCCTGCTAAATCTCTTACACTTCCTCCAATTTGAGATAAACTCATTGCATCAGTAAAACGTAAAACAGGAACTACCAATCCGTCTTCAACAGCTACAGCAACACCGATATTCACGTGGTGATTAATGGTAATTGCATCTTCTTTCCATTGTGAGTTGATTTTTGGATGTTTTTTCAATGCCATTGCACAAGCTTTGATTACCATATCGTTGAAGGATACTTTGGTATCTGGCACAGCATTAATCATTGCTCTTGATTTCATTGCTTCGTCCATGCTTACTTCAATAGTTAAATTGTAGTGAGGCGCTGTGAATAATGATTCAGCTAAACGTTTAGCAATGATTTTTCGCATTTGCGAATTTTTGATTTCTTCAGTCACAACTTCACCTGCAGGAACAAATGGTTTTACTGCTGGAGTAGCTTGTGCTTCTGGTTGAGAAGTCGTTTGTGTTGCAACAACTAGAGCCGAAGCTGTAAAGTTTTCTACATCACTTTTAACGATTCTTCCGTTTTCACCAGAACCTTTTACTTGAGAAAGACTGATTCCTTTATCTTTAGCAATTTGTTTTGCTAATGGAGAAGCGAAAATTCTTCCATTATCTGAAGTTGTTGTTTCTTGAGTTGGTTGAGATGTTACAACTGGAGCAACAGTTTCAGCTTTTGCAACTACTGGCGCTTCACCATCTTTTGAATAGTTTTCAGCTATTCCTGTAATATCAGTTCCTGCTGGTCCGATGATTGCTAAAACGCTATCTACTGGAGCAGATCCTCCTTCTTGAATTCCAATGTATAATAAAGTTCCTGCGTTGAATGATTCAAACTCCATAGTTGCTTTATCGGTTTCAATTTCAGCAAGCATGTCGCCTTCTTTAACTGTATCACCAACTTTTTTTAACCAATTCGCTACAGTTCCAGTAGTCATGGTGTCACTTAAACGTGGCATCGTGATAACTTTTACACCTGTTGGTAAGGTTGTAGGTTGAAGGTTTTGAGTTGTAGGTTGAGCAACATCTTCTTTAACTTCAACTTTTTCTTCTTGGGATTTGGAATTTGAAGTATTGGAAATTAAAGAACTAATATCTTCGCCTTCTTTTCCTATGATGGCTAATAATGAATCAACTAGAGCTGTTTGACCTGCTTCAATTCCAATATGCAATAGAACACCTGAATTGAAAGATTCAAATTCCATTGTAGCTTTATCGGTTTCGATTTCAGCTAAAATATCGCCTTCTTTTATTGTATCACCTACTTTTTTAAGCCATGTTGCAACAGTTCCTTCTGTCATAGTATCGCTCAAACGAGGCATGTTTATTACTGTTGCCATAATTATAGTCTATGAGGAATGAAAGGATAATTTTCTTGTTCGTACACCACATCGTAAAGTTGTTGTGCTTCCGGGAATGGAGACTCTTCTGCAAATTTTTCGCATTCGTCAACCAAGTCTTTTACTCGTTGATCGATTGTTTCAATTTCAGCATCCGTTGCGTATTTTTTCTCTTTGATAATATCTAGAACTTGAGTAATTGGGTCAATTTTTTTATACTCTTCAACTTCGTCTTTTGTTCTATACAATTGGGCATCCGACATTGAGTGACCTCTATAACGGTAGGTTTTCATTTCTAAAAATGTTGGTCCATCACCACGACGTGCTCTATCAATTGCTTCTTGCATCGCTTCTGCAACTTTTACAGGATTCATTCCGTCAACTGGTCCGCATGGCATTTCATAACCTAAACCAAGTTTCCAAATATCTGTATGATTTGCTGTTCTTTCTACAGAAGTACCCATAGCATATCCATTATTTTCACAAATGAATACTACTGGCAGTTTCCATAACATAGCCATATTAAAAGCCTCGTGAAGTGAACCTTGACGTGCAGCACCATCACCAAAATAGGTTAAAGTTACACCGCCAGTTTCAAAATATTTATCAGCAAAAGCCATTCCTGCACCAACTGGAATTTGAGCACCCACAATACCGTGACCACCATAAAAACCATGTTCTTTAGAGAAAATGTGCATAGAACCACCCATTCCTTTTGATGTTCCTGTTACTTTTCCGTAAAGCTCTGCCATTACTTTTTTAGGATCAACTCCCATTGCGATTGGCTGAACGTGATTACGATAAGCTGTAATCATTTTGTCTTTAGATAAGTCCATTGCATGAATTGCTCCAGCAAGTACTGCTTCTTGACCATTATATAAATGTAAAAATCCTCTAACTTTTTGTTGAATATACACAGCGGCTAATTTGTCTTCAAATTTTCTCCAAAACTGCATTTCTTCGTACCATTGAAGGTAAGTTTCCTTTGTAATTGGTTTCATTTTTTAATGAATTACGTTGATTAAATGTATTGTAATCGTATCACAAATTGCGAATTGTCAAATTTGCGAATTGCAAAAGTAAGATATTGATAGTAGAAGTAAAAATAATTCAGAATTAAAATAGCATTTTTTAATAACTGTTTATTCTTAAATATCAACTATATCGTTGTAGCTTACAAGTATGTTTTGTCAAACGAAAGCGGTAATATATTATTTATGGAATTTGACTTATATACTTCACCAGATTCACCCATAAAATAAATTTCAATTGGTGTGTCTTGTTTGAATTCATATTCAGCAATTGATTGACGGCATGCACCACATGGTGGAATTGGTGATAACGTAGGATTAGTATCCGATGCTGCAGTAATTGCTAATTTTATGATTTTTGCATTTGGATAAATTGCTCCAGCTTGAAAAATTGCTACACGTTCAGCACATAAACCGGAAGGATATGCCGCGTTTTCTTGATTGGAACCTAAAACAATTTTACCATTATCTAACAATATTGCTGCTCCAACCCTAAACTTAGAATATGGTGCATAAGCATTTTTACGAGTTTCAATGGCTTGATTCATTAAAGTTTGAATTTCGCTTGGTAATTCATTGATTCCGTTGAAAACCGAAATTGTGGTGTTAATGTTTATCTCTTTCATTATATGTAGAGGAAAAAAAATCCAAACTTCTATGTGAAATTTGGATTGTTATTTAATTCATTATTTTTTTAATATTCATCGTATTTATCACCAAAATTAAATGTTAGTGAAAAACGTAATGTGTTTTCTAAAGGATTTTTAACTTGCGAGGCTGAAAACAAATAAGAAACATCTACCTTAACTACATTGTATTTGAATCCAGCACCAAGTGAAAAGAATTTTCTAGCGCCTTTTAAAGGACTTTCATTAAAATAACCTAAACGCATTGCGAATGAGTCTTGATAAGAATACTCTAAACCAGCTGAATAAGTAAATTCTTTCAACTCTTCTGAGAAACCACCAGGAGCATCATTAAATGATTGAAACATACCAGAAACCCAGTTAATGTTTCTATAATTCTCGTTATTGGTATTTCTTTCATCACCTGTTATTGTCCCATCACCATTTAAGTCAGGATCTTGAGGAGTTGGAACTAAGAGCTTAGCTAATTCTACACTCACTCCTACTTTATTGTACTCGTCTAAGATAAAATCAAACCCTCCTCCTAACCTCATATTGGCTGGTAAAAAGTTTGAAGAAATATCATTTTGTGTATTATCATAACTTATTTTTGGTCCCATATTTTGAAAATTGAAACCTAAACGATATCTTCCGTTGAATTCATTGAAAGCAATTTCTTCAGATTGATAGAAACCTGCCACG
>CANGUP010000185.1 GCA_947457105.1 Flavobacteriaceae bacterium | reverse complement strand
GCTCTTTCTCCATAAACAGATTCGAAAGCATCTAAAGCAGCAGATTCAGAAACAGCATCGTATACTACATGTTTAGCAGTAGGATTTTTTGAAATAAAGTCTGAAATTAATTTTTCTGTAGAAGGACTTGCTAAAGTGTTAGTCAATAATACAACTTGTTTGTTAGATGTTTTTGCATCTAATAAACTTGTTTTAACTTTTGCATCAACTTCATTCCATGTTGCTGACTTAGAATCAACTTTTGGAGAAGTTAGACGCATACTATCATATAATGATAATACTGAAGCATGAACTCTTGCATTGGCTGCAAACTTAGCTCCTTCAATTGTATTATTCTCAATTTTAATTGGACGACCTTCTCTTGTCTTTACTAAAAGATTTGCAAAATCAAAACCATCAAACATAGATGTTGCATAAAAATCAGCAACACCAGGAATGATTGTATCTGGTTGAACCACGTATGGAATTGATTTATGAACTGGTCCTTCACATGCAGCTAACGAAGCAGCTGCAGTTGTAAAACCAACGTACTTTAAGAAATCACGACGAGTAGTTGATGAAGATGATAATGATTCGTTTGACAAGAATTCATCCGTTGGGATTTGTTCTACAAACTCATTATTTCTAAGCGTCTCAACAATAGAACTATTTTCGTTTAGTTCCTCAACACTTTTCCAGTATTTTTTGTTAGATGACATCGTATATAAATATTAGCTTCTTAATAATTTGATTAATAGTGACACTTACCACATTCTAAACCTCCCATTTGTGCTGCAGTCAATTTGTCTACACCATATTTTTTAGAAAGTTCTTTATGAATTTTATCGTAATAAGCATTTCCTTCCATTTTAACATCAGTTTTACGGTGACAATCAATACACCATCCCATAGTTAAAGGAGCAAATTGTTTTTGTATTTCGTAAGTTTGAACTTCACCATGACATTTTTGACATTCAATACCAGCAACTGTTACGTGTTGAGAGTGATTGAAATAAGCAAAATCTGGTAAATTATGAATTCTCACCCATTTCACTGGCTCAGTTTTGCCGGTATATTTTTGAGTACTTTGATCCCAACCTACTGCTTTGTATAATTTTTGAATTTCTTTATCATAGAATGCTTTTGAGTACTCTTCAGTAGCAGTAGTATCTGAAACTTCAGCAATATTTTTATGACAATTCATACAAACATTTAATGATGGAATTCCTGCATGTTTACTAACTCTAGCAGAAGAGTGACAGTATTTACAATCAATACCATTACTACCTGCGTGAATTCTGTGAGAATAATGAATTGGTTGAACTGGCGCATAATCTTGATCAACACCAACTTGCATTAAGAAACCATATACAAAATAACCACTAGCTAACAATAAAAATATTGAAGAAACCAATACTAAAAACTGATTTTTAGCGAATGCTTTCCAAATTGGCATTGTTGGTTGTTTTGCTAAAGCTTCAATCCCATTAGCTTTTGCAATTTTAGTTAAAACATTGTTTACTAAGAACAACATCACAACTAGCATTAACATTACTAATGCCAAAGCGCCAAGAATAACATCATTTGAAATACCTTCGTTTACTGAAGTACTTGTTCCCGGAGGAGCAGCACTTGCTACTGGCTCAGCTTTTGGCTCAGATGTGTAGGCTATGATATTATCAATATCAGCAGTTGACAATTGAGGAAACGCAGTCATTACAGACTTGTTATACTCTTCATAAATCTTTACAGCTTTAGCATCACCAGATTTGATTAATGCTGAACTATTATTTATCCATTTGTACAACCAAGGCATATCATATTTTGCAGCTACACCTCTAAGTGCTGGTCCAGTCATTTTTCTATCTAAATTATGACATGCCGCACAATTTGCATTAAATAATTCTTTTCCTTTCACAGCATCACCTCCAGCAGTTGCACTAGGAGCAGTTGCACTAGGAGCAGCAGCTGGTGTAGCCGTTGCAGCCGGAGCAGCAGGTTCTTGAGCAAATGAAGACAAGGAGATAGTTAGCATCAAGGCTAATCCAAATGAATAAATTCTGGAAATCGAACTATGGTTACCCACTTTTTTCATATTATAAATGATTATCGACTAAATTTTGGTATGGTTTTTTTCTTATGATTAAAAAAATTACCAATACACTTTTTTAAAACTTGAGCAAAAATACGATTTATCAACTATTCTCAAAACCTTAGATATATCTTAATTATCAATTTATATTAATTCTAAATAATATTTTTATTTCGACTTATATTTTTTCAATTACATTTGCATTAAAATCAAATCATTATGAAATATCTAAAAGAAAAAAGAACTTTAAAACACTTACTATTTATTTTTTTATTTTTCAATTTTAACACCATAAAAGCACAGAATACTAATGTGAATCAAGACCCTAAATTTGAACAATTATTAAATGAAAAAAGAAAAGTAAACTCCTCTATAACAATAAATAACAGATATAAAATACAAATATTTAATGGCACAAGTGATGCCTCAAAGAAAACTCTAATACAATTTAAAAAAGAGAACAAAAACTATGATGCAACGATTATATTTAGCACTCCTTTATATAAAGTATGGGTAGGTAATTTTAAAACAAGAATTGAAGCTGAAAGAAACCTAAATTTATTAAAGAAAAAATATCCTTCCGCAATTCTAATCAAGCCTTCAAAACAGTAAACAAAAAATCCCGATTTCTCGGGATTTTTTATTCTTTAAAATTATACTTATTTAAGTTTTTTCTTAACCTCTACTTCTTGGAACGCTTCGATTATGTCTAGTTGCTCAATTTCGTTATAATTTTTGATTTGAATACCACAATCATAACCTTTAGAAACTTCTTTAACATCATCTTTGAAACGTTTTAAAGCTGTAAGTTCTCCTGTGTATATTACAACTCCTTCACGAATAATTCGAATTCTAGAGTTTCTAAATATTTTACCATCGGTAACCATACATCCAGCAATTGTTCCAACCTTAGAGATCTTGAATGTTTCACGGATTTCAGCAGTTCCAGTAATTTCTTCTTTCATTTCTGGAGACAACATTCCTTCCATTGCATCTTTCAAGTCATCAATTGCATCATAGATGATAGAGTAATTTCTGATATCAATTTCTTCTTTATCTGCAAGTTGACGAGCATTTCCAGCTGGACGAACATTAAATCCAATAATAATAGCATCAGAAGCAGAAGCCAACATAACGTCAGTTTCAGTAATTGCTCCAACACCTTTATGGATAATATTGATTTGAATTTCTTCGGTAGATAATTTAGAGAATGAATTCGATAATGCTTCAACAGAACCATCAACGTCTCCTTTAAGGATAATGTTCAATTCTTTAAATTGTCCAAGTGCAATACGACGACCAATTTCTGCAAGTGTAATATGACGTTGGGTCCTAACTGATTGTTCACGCATTAATTGTGTACGTTTGACAGCTATTTGTTTCGCCTCTCTTTCGTCTTCAAAAACATTGAATTTATCTCCAGCAGTTGGCGCACCATCCAAACCTAAAATTGACATTGGAGTTGAAGGACCGGCTTCTTTTACACTGTTTCCTCTTTCATCATACATTGCCTTAACCTTACCATGATTTTTACCAGCCAATACATAATCTCCAACTCTTAAAGTTCCAGATTGTACTAAAATAGTAGAAACATATCCTCTACCTTTGTCTAATTGCGCTTCCACAACAGTACCAACAGCAGGTTTATTAGGATTTGCTTTTAAATCTAATAATTCGGCTTCTAACAATACTTTTTCTAAAAGCTCTTTTACTCCCATTCCCATTTTAGCGGAAATGTCATGCGATTGGTATTTACCACCCCAATCTTCAACAAGTAAATTCATTGCTGCTAATTTTTCCTTAATTTTTTCAGGATTAGCATGTGGCTTATCTACTTTATTAATAGCAAATATCATTGGAACACCAGCTGCTTGTGCGTGACTGATTGCCTCTTTAGTTTGTGGCATGATGTCATCATCGGCAGCGATTACGATAATTGCAATATCAGTTACTTGAGCTCCACGAGCACGCATAGCGGTAAATGCTTCGTGACCAGGTGTATCAAGGAAAGTTATTTTTTGTCCGTTATCTAATTGTACGGCATAAGCTCCAATATGTTGTGTAATTCCTCCAGATTCTCCAGCGATTACATTTTCTTTACGGATATTATCTAACAAAGAGGTTTTACCGTGGTCAACGTGACCCATTACAGTAACTATAGGTGCTCTTGTTACTAAATCTTCTTCTCTATCTTCAACAATTTCTATTGCTTCCTCAAGATCAGTTGTAATAAATTCAACTTCATAACCAAACTCATCAGCGACAATAGTTAATGTTTCGGCATCTAAACGCTGATTCATTGTAACCATAATCCCTAAAGACATACAAGTACCAATTACTTTAGTAATAGGTACATCCATCATAGTAGCAACTTCACCAACAGTAACAAACTCAGTAACTTTAATAGTTTTGCTTCCTTCATCTATTGCTCTTTGTTCATCATCTGAACGCTGACGGTGTGTATCTCTTTTATCTCTTCTATATTTTGCAGCTTTAGATTTTGAACCTTTCCCTTGAAGTCTTTCAAGAGTTTCTTTGATTTGGTTTTTAACTTCCTCTTCTGTAGGCTCAACTTTTTGAACTAT
>CANGUP010000184.1 GCA_947457105.1 Flavobacteriaceae bacterium | reverse complement strand
AACGACTCGTCGGGTTACACCCAAAGTTGTGCAAAGATGCTTCGGCTACGCCTCGCACTTCGCACAACTTTGGGTTTACGCAATTCCAAAAAAAATCCTTCGCTTCGCTCAGTTTTTTTTGAAACTGCGTAAACCCAACGAGTCGTTGTGTGCTATTGTAAAACAATAATACTGTAAAACTAAATGCAACAGATAAATCAATATCAGGTTGTTCAAAAAAAGAACCAACTTACTCAAGACATTCAACTTTGGCTATGTGAAAACAGCGAAGGTGAAAGTTTTGAAGTTTTAACTATTGCCAAAAATGAAAGATATGACAAATTACTTGAAAGACTTATTTCAAACGAAGTTAAATCACTGCTAAATAGAGAAATTTCAGGGTTTCAGAAAGTTCTTGAAACAGGTTTTGATATAGAAAATAAAGTTACTTTTATTGTTTATGAGAATTTTGAAGGCAAAGAACTTACTTATGAAAATGCTAATATGCTTTCATTAAAAGCCATTGCAAAAGGATTAGACGTATTAAAAAAGGAAAATAGACAAAATTATGTTATTTCTCCTGAGTATATTTCTGTTGATAGAAATGGTAGTGCAAAAGTAAAATTTATTGGTTTATTTGAATTATTTAAATCTGAAAACTTATTAAACTACGAATATCTTGCACCAAATGTAGTAGAATGGATAAATGAAATGATACAAAAAAGCCAAGACCTAACTTCCAAGATGATATTTTTTCATTGGTTAAGTCTTTTAAAAGCATTTTTATAGAAAATCCAAGTGAAGAAGATAATTTGATTTTACAGAAATCTCTGTGTGAAGATAGAACAGCCCGTTTTCCAAAATATTACGAATTGATTGAATTATTGGAACAAATGCCAATTATTCAAAGACAAATGTCAATTTCTAATGCTCAAACAATAAGAGTTAAAACTCAACCACAACACGAGCAGGATTTTCAAGATGTATTAAACTCAATGAATGAAAATACTTGGTTTTTGGTGAAAAATATTTTATCAAAAGATAAAAGTCAAATTACAGGACAATTTAGCACCAACAAATGGAATGGTCGTTTTTTTGTAAATAATCAAGGATATATTTTTATTCCATTTAGCGGTTGTCAGAATGGAAAAAATGAAAAAGTAATTAAAAACTCAAATTCATTTTTGTCTAAATATTTATTTAACCTTACAAACTCTAATTTTAATTGTTTGTCATTTTTTGAAACAAAATTTGTAGAACAAAACAGATTAGCAGAACTCAATAAATCAAAAAAAGATTTAGTGAAACTATGGCAAACCTTGCCCGACAAAGAAAGAGAGTATATAGAAGAAACTGCATTTAAGGCAAAATACAAAAGTAGAGAATTAAGTCAAAATGGTTCTAATATTAAATTTCAACTCTTTGATGTTGCAGATAAAAGTTGGGTTAGATTAAAAGAATTAAAAAATGAAAGTGTAATTCTTTTTATTGATGACCAAAAAATTGGTAAAATATTAGATTATCACCCAAAAGAAAGTTTTATCACCATAAAAGATGCGTTTTGTAGTATAGATGAAATCTCTGAAAAAGGAGAATTGATAGAAGATGTAAGGCAAGAAACAAGTCAATTCAAAAAACAAGTTGAAGCCTGCAAAAAATTTGAAAAATCAGATGTCGTAAATCCTGCATTGTGTAGTATTTTGGCAACACCTGAAACTACTGCAATGCCAAATAATGCAAGACTTTATCAAGGTGATTATGATAATTTTGCAAGTGAAGTTTTTAACTCAATTCTAAAAAATGACGATACACAAAGGGAAGCAGTTTTAGAAGCATTGCATCATAAACCTGTTTATTTAATTCAGGGACCGCCAGGCACAGGAAAAACTACTGTTATTGTTGAACTCATTAGACAAATTACCAAAAGACAAAAAGATGTAAAAATTTTGGTTACATCTCAGTCTAATTTGGCAGTTGATAATGTTTTGGAAAGACTTGATGAGATAAACCAAAATAAAAAAGCAAATTTGCGTTTTATGCGTTTGGCAAGTGAAGATGCAGATGGGAATGTAAATGTAACTAACACAATAGTTCCACATACTTTTGAAAATAAACTTAAAAATTGGGTTACAGAAACTGAACAAAAATCAAAAGATTATTTTTCACAACATTTTTCAAAACAAGGAAAACATAATAATTTGATTGAATTTTATGATTTCTACTCCTCACTTGATAAGGAAAAGGATTGGGAAACTTTTAATAATAGACTTGGAAAAAGTCAAAATTATATCAAAAACCTTTTTGAAAACACTAAAAATTTCAAAAATGTTAAACAAATTTTTGAAAACGAGTTAGGCAAAGACTTTTTAAAATTAAAAGATTTGCAAAGAGATTGGTTTGCATTTTTGGGTGGTGTTACCATTGACGAAGGCAAAGACAGAAAAAAATCTATGCTCAATAATGGAAGTACAGAAATAGACTTTCTTACAGCAATGATGATGCAAACAAATATTATTGGGGCAACTTGTATTCATATTGCAAGTAGTAAATATAGCAAAGTGAATTTTCGTTTTGATTATGTGATAATGGACGAAAGTAGCAAGGCTTCCCCTGCGGAAACACTTGTACCTATTAATATGGGGCAAAATATCATTTTAATTGGCGACCACAGACAACTACCACCCGTTATTACACGAGAAGAGGCAGTTAAAACGAAAGTAAAACAAGAATTAGAAGACAATGGATTAGACTTTGAAAAGGATTTTGGAGAAAGCCTTTTTGAAAAATTGATTAAATCTTTTGAAAATGACGAAAGCAAGCAGAATTATATAAAAATGCTTGACATACAATATCGTATGCCAAAGCAAGTTGGTTCTCTAATATCTAAATATTTTTACGAAGGGAAACTCAAGAATCCTGATATAAAAGTAATTCTTGATTATGATAGCCAAAAACATCACGAATTAAAACTAAAAAAAGAAACATCAGTTATCTTTTTTAGTACATCTCAAAGGGAAAATCCCAATGATAATGATAACAAATTTAATCGTCAGAATAAATGTAATGTTCAGGCAATTAAAGACTTATTGGAAAGGTTAAATATTCTTTATTCAGATAATTTGAGTAAAAAGAAACCTTTTACCATAGGAATTATTGCAGGTTATCGTGGACAAGTTGATTTGTTAAAAAGCAGTATCAATCTTTCTCAATATTCAAACTTTGTGGTAAATGAAGCAGACGAAAATGGTAAGCATAAAAAAACTAATCTGCTAGAAATAAATACAGTTGATAAGTTTCAAGGTGCGGAAAGGGATATTATCATTTATGATATTGTTCGTAGTAGTAAAGGGCAAAGTAACATAGGTTTTTTAGATGATTATAGACGTATAAATGTTGCTTTTTCAAGGGTAAAACGACTTTTAATAGTTGTGGGTGATAGCGAATATCTAATCAAACGAGCCACACTCAACCCAAACGGAAAATTTACGGAATTCAAATTACAACAAATTGCTACCGAACTTCAAAATCAAGGCTTTATTTTCAATCATTTAAACGAGATTTTTCAATGAAACAAGATAAACAAGCAAACAACAAGATAGATGCACGTTTTCAAAAAATTTGGGAACAGTTTAAAGACCACCACAAAATAGAAGGCTATAAACTTGTGGGCATATTTGATATTTACCTACCTTTTTGGCAATGCAAGCAAAATGTAGTAGTAGAAAAAGATATTGAATTAGACCGTTTTAGTCGCATTATTTTAGAACTTATCAATAATAAATTGGTTAAACATGCTGAAATATGTGCTTTTTTAGGCATTGATGAAGACAATTTTGCAACAGTTCAATTTCATTTTCTTCTAAAAAATGACTTGATAAGGGAAATAGGAAATGGCATTTATGAGATAACCTATGAAGGTGTATCATTTCTTCAAAATAAAACAAAGTTAAAAAATATTGAAACTGTTGAATTTGAGTATTTTGTAACAGAGAAAATGGATTATTTGAAAAACGATTTAACCCAAGATTTTTTTGACCCAAATTTGCCTATTGATACGCAATTATCAAAAGGTAAAAAAAGCAATTTTTCAGGTTATGCAGTTATGCAAACACACCAAGTACAAAAAACAGATAATTCAAAAGAAATACCACATAAACAAAAACCAACTTTTAGATTTGTAAGTGAGCAAAGAAACAACTTTACAAGTTTTTTCAATTCGCAATTCAAAGATAAGAACTTTTATGATTTTGCAGACAATGAAATTGAAGTACACAAACGAAGTATTTGCTTTTATGGATTACTTTATGAAAAAGAAGACAACAAAGAAGAACGAATTTTAGAAATTAGACATTCTAAAAAGTCTGTAAAAGAGTTTAAAAATTATGAATTAGAATAAGTATTGACTGAAAAAGCAACTAAATATTTGAAAGAAAACGAAAAATTTGTGTAGCGACAAAATAACAACAGCACACAACATTGCATTTGTGCAAGGTGGGCAAAAGTGCTTTATTGAACTTTTGTGCTTTCTATTTGGTTTAGTACTTTGTGGGGGAATGGTGCTATCAAGCCCACCCTCCACAAATGCTTTTCCGTTGAACAAAATGCGAGGCTTTAGTGTCGTGCTATAAATTGTTATAGAAACCAAGTTTGGGGTGTTTGAAAAAGTTAGGGATTAAGTCCTGTTTCTTTTTCATTTCCCCCATACTTT
>CANGUP010000183.1 GCA_947457105.1 Flavobacteriaceae bacterium | reverse complement strand
TGTACTTTCAGAAAATATTCCAATAATTGAAATGAGTCGTTATATTTTCTTAATTCTGATGATTCTAATCACAACTTCATTGCTCTTTAAATTCGGAATTAAAAGAAATGGTAAACGTGCCTTTATTTCAATAGGTTCCGTTTTTACAACAATTTTAATCATTTTATCTTCCTATGTCTTCGGAATTTGGGTTATAAAATTTTCTAAATACAATGAACTTTATGGTTCTATAGGAACGCTTTTGGTAGTAATGTTCTACATTTGGATTAATTGTATGATTCTTCTATTAGGATTCGAATTAAATGCTCTAATTCAGAAACTAAAAAGAGAAAAAGCACTAGAATTAGAAGCAGAAAATAGTTTAAATTAATACTAAACATTTACAAATTAAGAAATAAATCCAGTTATGAAGACGTTAAAAATGTTCAAACTCAAGAATAGTTTAGTTTTACTTTTAGTTTTGTTTTTTCAAATAGTTCAAAGTCAATCTGTTTTAGGAAAATGGAAAACTATTGATGATGAAACCGGTAAAGAAAAAGCAGTTGTAGAAATCTATGAAGTAGATGGAAAAATCTACGGAAGAATCGTTGAAATTTTAGAAGCTGAACATCGATTCAAAAAATGTACATCATGTCAAGGAACAGATAAAGATAAACCAATTATGGGCTTGATTTTTATCAAAGGATTGACTAAAGATGGCGAAGAATATAGTGGTGGTAAAATTTTAGATCCAAAAAATGGTAAGCTATACAAGTGTTATATCACATTGGAAGGTAATGACAAACTAAAAGTTCGGGGTTATATTGGAATTTCTCTTTTAGGAAGAACCCAATATTGGAAACGAGTGAAAAATTAATTGGTTTTAATATCTTTCATCCATTTTCTATTCTCTTTATTCTAAAAAAAATGTATTTCATCGAAGTAATTTTACCGCTTTCCTTACCAAAAACGTTCACTTACAGCGTTTCGGAAGCCGAGTACAATTACATCAAAATCGGAATGCGTGTTGCGGTTCCATTTGGGAAAAGCAAAATCTATACAGGATTGGTTTTAGATTTGCACCAAATTCCACCAACATTATATGAAGCCAAAGAAATTCATCAAATTTTAGATGAAAAACCAATTGTAAATGAATTTCAAATTCAACATTGGCAGTGGATTTCATCCTATTATATGTGTAATCTTGGCGACGTTTTTCGTGGTGCAATGCCATCTGCTTTTATTTTAGAAAGCGAAACTATAATTTCTCAAAAGATAGATTTCAATGTAAATGAATCCGATTTATCTGATGATGAATTTCTAATTTTTGAAGCACTTCAACATCAAAGTTCATTAAAAGTTCAGGATATCAGTGCAATTTTGAACAAGAAGAATATTTTTCCTATAGTTCAGAAATTGCTTAATAAAAATGTCCTTTCTCTTCAAGAAGAAATGCAAGAAGAATACAAGCCTAAGCTAATTAGGTACATTCGTTTACATGAAGATTATACTTCTGATGAAAGCTTGATTTTGCTGTTAGATTCTTTAAAAGGAGCTAAGCAAAAGGAAGTATTATTACATTATTTTCAGTTGAATGCACAAGAAAAAAAGCCAATTTCTGTAAAGCAATTAACCGATTTTTCGCAGTCAACTTCTACTACAATTAAAACTTTGATTGATAAAACTATTTTTGAAGAATATTTTATTCAAGAAGACAGAGTTAATTTTGATAAAAATAAAATTGAAAATAATTTAGTTTTAAGCGAAGCACAACAAAAAGCTTTTACAGAAATTAATGACAGTTTTCTTTCTAAAGATGTCTCGCTTCTTCATGGTGTTACTTCATCAGGAAAAACCGAAATTTATACCAAATTAATAGAAGAATATATTGCTCAAGGCAAACAAGTTTTGTACTTACTTCCCGAAATTGCTTTAACTACACAATTGGTTTCTCGTTTAACGGCGCATTTCGGAAATCAAGTAGCTGTTTTTCATTCTAAATATTCTAATAATGAACGTGTTGAAGTTTGGAATCAAGTTCTGGAAAATTCAGAAAAAGCTAAAATAGTAATAGGGGCAAGGTCGTCTTTGTTTTTACCTTTTTCCAATTTAGGATTGATAATCATTGATGAAGAACACGAACAAACTTTTAAGCAACAAGATCCAGCGCCAAGATATCATGCTCGTGATGCTGCAATTGTTTTGGCAAATTCACAAAAAGCTAAAGTTTTATTGGGTTCGGCAACGCCAAGTATTGAAACGTATTTCAACGCGCAATCAGGAAAATTTGGAATGATTTCTATTTCGGAACGTTTCGGAAAAGCTCCTTTACCCGAAGTTGAATTGGTAGATTTAAAAGAAAATTACTTCAAAAAACGAATGAAAGGTCATTTCAGTTTGACGCTAATTGAAGCCATAACGGAAGCTTTGAGTTTGGGTGAACAAATCATTTTATTTCAAAATCGACGAGGTTTTTCTCCGGTTTTAGAATGTATGACTTGTGGTCATATTCCGCAATGTACTAGTTGCAATGTGAGTTTGACGTATCATAAATTTAAAAATCAACTGCGTTGTCATTATTGTGGTTATTCTATTGCAAAACCAACCAATTGTCACGCTTGTTCAAGTGTAGATATTTCTGCGAAAGGTTTTGGTACAGAGCAAATTGAATTAGAATTAGCCGAATTATTTCCAACAAAAAACATCAAACGAATGGATCAAGACACCACTCGTGGAAAATACAGTTTTGAAAAATTAATTGATAGTTTTAAAAATCGTGAAATTGATATTTTGGTTGGAACTCAAATGCTTGCAAAAGGATTAGATTTTGATAACGTTTCGTTAGTTGGAATTATGAACGCTGACACTATGTTGTATCATCCTGATTTTAGAGCTTTTGAAAGAAGTTTTCAAATGATGACACAAGTTTCTGGCCGTGCAGGTCGTTCAGATAAACGTGGAAAAGTTATTATTCAAACGTACAATGTGAATCACAATATTATTCAACAAGTAACTCACAATGATTATGTTGGAATGTATAAAGAGCAATTGTACGAACGTCAGATTTATAAATATCCACCTTATTTCCGTTTGATTAAATTGACTTTAAAGCACAAAGATTTTGATAAATTAAAAGAAGGTTCGATGTGGTTGTATCAAGTGATGCAGCAACATTTACAACTACCAGTTTTAGGTCCAGAAGAACCAGGAATTAATCGTATTCGCAATGAATATATTCGAACTATTATGGTTAAAATTCCTCAAAATGTGTCCATTCCAAACACAAAAAAAACTATCCAGAAAATTCTGAATAGTTTTGATGTTATTCCGCAATACAGAACTATAAAAGTTACTGCAAACGTAGATTTTTATTAAGCAATTGCTAAAGCTCTTATTAAATCTTCTTTCTTATTACGACTTAATGGAATTTTAGTAACTCCAATTTCGGCAAATTTACTATTGAAACGTTCTACTTTGTCGATATTAATAATATAGGATTTGTGAACTCTAATAAATTTATCTTTAGATAAATCTTTTTCAAAAGATTTCATGGTTGATAGAACAAGATTAGTATCTTCTTCTGTAACAACTTTTACATAATCGCCGTAAGCTTCAATCCATTTGATTTTATTGGTAAAAACTTTCAACTTTTTAAGATTACTCTTAATAAAGATGTGATCACCTTCATCGTCATGATTGTCTTGACGTAACATATAATGGTCTAATGCTCTTTTTACAGAAGCATTGAAACGCTCTAGTACAATTGGTTTTTGCAAATAATCTGTAGCGTCATAATCAAATGCTTTCAAGGCATACTCAGCTTTAGAAGTAATGAAAATTACTTGAGGTTTAACTTTTAAACCATCAATAAAATCAAAACCGCTAATTACAGGCATCTCTACATCTAAAAAGATTAGGTCAACAGTATGCACCGTCATAGAATTTTTTGCTTCAATTGCATTAGAAAAATCTCCCACTAATTGTAGATTCGGATGATTATTTACTAACTTTGCAATGACCAATCTTTGAAGAGAACTGTCATCAACTACTACGCAATTTAATTTCATAATTCAGTATTATTATAGATTTGGTGAGACAAATGTAGTACTTTATTTTAAAGAAAATAACGTTTATCGATTTTTTTTGCTTTTAAGCGGTATTTTTTGCATTTAGGCGATATTTTATGTTTTTGAGTTGTTAAACTAATATTTATTTCTACCTTTGCACCCAATTTATATAATTAAAACATATTTATTATGAATCATTACGAAACTGTTTTCATCTTAAATCCCGTTTTATCTGATGTTCAGGTAAAGGAAACAGTAAGCAAATTTGAAGATTTTCTTACAAGTAGAGGAGCAAAGATGGTATCAAAAGAGGATTGGGGCTTAAAAAAATTAGCTTACGAAATCCAAAACAAAAAAAGTGGTTTTTACCATTTATTTGAATTCCAAGTAGCTCCAGAAGTATTAATTGCTTTTGAAACTGAATTTAGACGTGACGAACGTATTATGCGTTTCTTAACTGTAAGTTTAGACAAACATGCAATTTCATGGGCAGAGAGAAGAAGAGAAAAACTTAAAGTAGCAAAAGCTTAATCATGGCAACATTACAACAATCAGCTTCAGGAAAAAAAGACGGAGATATCAGATATTTAACGCCTCTGAACATAGAAACTAACAAAACTAAAAAGTATTGTCGTTTCAAAAAATCTGGAATCAAATATATTGATTATAAAGATGCA
>CANGUP010000182.1 GCA_947457105.1 Flavobacteriaceae bacterium | reverse complement strand
CCGAAGGTGATTTGCAAGGATTTATAAAACACAAACAATTTGGTGATTGGGAATTGGATTTAACAATTGATTCCAATAATATTCTTGCTGTAGATACTCAAGATAAAGAAGATGTTGCCTATTTTGGAAGAGCATTTATAGACGGTTATGCAACGATTAAAGGTCCAACGAATGGATTAGAAATTAATGTCAATGCTAAGTCTAACAAAGGAACAGATATTAAGATTCCTATTAATGATGCCGATGCTGTTAGTGAAAATAACTACATTCAATTCTTGTCCAGAAACGAAAAATTAGGTCTTAATACGAAACAAACTGAGTTTATTAGAAACTACAATGGACTTCAAATGAATTTCGAGTTTGATATTACAACTGATGCAAATATTGAAGTTATTCTTGATAGAGATTCTGGTCATGGTATGAAAGGTCGAGGCAAAGGAGGTTTGTCAATGAGAATCAATACACTTGGAAAATTTGAAATGTATGGTGACTTTCAAGTTTGGGAAGGTTCCTATAATTTTAAATATGGAGGTTTAATTGATAAAAAATTTGATGTCAAAAAATTTGGTTCTATCGTTTGGACAGGTAATCCGTTTAATGCCACTTTAAATCTTGAAGCCGTTTCAAGAAATATTACTGCAAACCCGGCCGTATTGATTGATAACGCTTCTTTCAATAGAAAAATTCCAGTTGAAGTTATTATAGATTTAAAAGGAACAATTACTAAACCAGAACCCGATTTTAATATTAATTTTCCAAATGTAAGTTCTGTTTTGAGATCTGAAATTGAGACTAAGTTAAGTGATAAAGATAATCGTCAAAAACAAGCTTTGTATTTACTTTCCACAGGCGGATTTTTGAGTCCAGAAGGAATAAGTCAATCGCAAATAACTAACAGTTTCTATGAAAAAGCAGGTGCGTTATTTGGAGACTTATTTAATGACAAAGATGGCAAAATGATAGTTGACGTTACCTATACAGGTGGTGATAGAACAGCTTTAAATCCTACTGATGGTAGAGTAGTTGCTTCTGTTACTACACAAATTAATGAACGAATCACCATTAACGGAAGAGTCGGTGTACCAACTGGAGGTGTTTCTGAAACAGCCATTGTTGGTAATTTTGAAGCTCAATATCGCGTTAACGAAGATGGTACTTTGAACCTGAGAATATTTAATCGTGAAAACGATATCAATTATATCGGACAAGGTATAGGATATACACAAGGCGCCGGAATTTCCTATGAAGTTGACTTTGATACTTTCAAAGAATTGATCAATAAAATTTTCAAATCTAAAATAGATAGAGAGAAAAAGAATCTTGTTGAGACTCCTGATGATTCAGATTTTCTTCCTAGTTATATTGATATGGAAAAAGAAAAAAAGGAAGATAAGAAAAAATCAGAACCAGAAAACAAACCTAATAATGAAGGAAAACCTGAAGATGAATAATTCAGGTTTTTTTTATGCATTTCTCAAATTAGTTTCTTAATAACTTAAAACTTATCAACGAAAACGATTGAATTTCGCTGGTTTTATCAAATCAGTAAAAATCTCATCACTCATATGCATATTCTTTGCTAAATTTACATTTTAAAACATAAAAATATGTCAAAAACGATAAAAAAAATAGGTGTACTTACTTCAGGAGGAGACTCTCCAGGAATGAACGCAGCTATTCGATCTGTTGTTAGAACTTGTGCTTACCATAACATTCAATGTGCTGGAATTTATAGAGGTTACCAAGGAATGATAGAAGGTGATTTTAAAGAAATGGGACCACGTTCTGTAAACAATATTGTAAACAAAGGTGGAACAATTTTAAAATCAGCTCGTTCTAAAGAATTTATGACGGTTGAAGGTCGTAAAAAAGCTCACGAAAACCTTGTTGCTGCTGGTATTGATGCCTTAGTAGTTATTGGTGGTGATGGTTCTTTTACTGGTGCCGAAATTTTCAATAACGAATTTGGATATCCAGTAATGGGAATTCCCGGTACAATTGATAATGATATTTTTGGAACAAGTCACACACTAGGATTTGACACAGCATTAAACACAGTTGTTGATTGTATTGATAAAATCCGTGATACTGCCAGTTCACACAATCGTCTATTTCTTGTAGAGGTTATGGGACGTGACGCTGGACATATCGCTCTTAATGCGGGAATTGGAGCAGGAGCAGAAGAAATTCTTATTCCAGAAGAAGATTTAGGATTAGAGCGTCTTTTAGATTCACTTCGTAAAAGTAAAGCTTCAGGTAAATCATCAAGTATTGTGGTGATTGCAGAAGGCGATAAAATTGGAAAAAACGTATTCGAACTAAAAGATTATATCGAAGAGAATTTCCCAGAATATGATATTCGTGTTTCTGTACTTGGTCACATGCAACGTGGTGGCTCACCTTCTTGTTTTGACAGAGTTCTCGCAAGTAGACTAGGAGTGAAAGCGGTTGAATCTATTCTTGAAGGAAAATCTAATTATATGGTAGGGATATTAAACGATAAGGTTGCTTTAACACCATTAGAACAAGCTATAAAAGGTCATTCAGAAATTGATAGAGAACTATTGAGAGTTTCTGATATTATGACAACATAAATTTTAATAATAGTTTATAGTTAGCGGTTCATAGTTGAATTTCTAACTATAAACCATAAACCATAAACAATAAAACAATTAAAAAATGTCTAAAGTAAAATTAGGAATTAACGGATTCGGAAGAATTGGAAGAATCGTTTTCAGAGAAACATTTAATAGAGATAATGTAGAAGTAGTAGCTATCAATGATTTACTAGATGTAGAGCATTTGGCTTACTTATTAAAATATGATTCAGTTCACGGTCGTTTTAATGGTAAAGTGGAAGTTAAAGACGGACAACTTTATGTAAACGATAAATTTATCAGAGTAACTGCAGAAAAAGATCCAAAACTAATCAAATGGGATGATAAAGATGTTGATGTAGTTGCAGAATGTACTGGGATTTTCACAACATTAGAAACTGCTCAATATCATATTGATGGTGGTGCTAAAAAAGTAGTTATTTCGGCTCCATCGGCAGATGCACCTATGTTTGTTATGGGTGTAAATCATACTGAGGCAAAAGCTACAGATACAATTGTTTCTAACGCTTCCTGTACTACAAACTGTTTAGCTCCATTAGCAAAAGTCATCAATGATAATTTCGGAATTGTTGAAGGATTAATGACTACAGTTCACGCTACAACAGCTACTCAATTAACTGCAGATGGTCCTTCAAGAAAAGATTGGAGAGGTGGTCGTGCTGCAAGTGTAAACATTATTCCATCTTCTACTGGTGCTGCTAAAGCGGTTGGAAAAGTAATTCCTGCGTTGAATGGTAAATTAACTGGTATGTCATTCCGTGTTCCAACGGTTGACGTTTCTGTTGTAGATTTAACAGTTAAAGTTGCTAAAGAAACTTCTTACGATGAAATTATGGCAGTTTTGAAAAAAGCTTCTGAAAATGAATTGAAAGGGATTTTAGGATTTACAGAAGATGATGTAGTTTCTCAAGATTTTGTTGGAGATTCAAGAACTTCAGTTGTTGATGCTAAAGCTGGAATTGGTTTAAATTCAACGTTCTTCAAATTAGTTTCTTGGTACGATAACGAATATGGTTATTCAAGTAAATTAATCGATTTATCAGTTCACGTAGCAGGTTTATAATAAAAAGAAAAAAGAGAATATAATATAGAGAATAGATTTTTCGATATTTTTGTTCTCTTTTTTATTTTCTTTTCTATACTTTAAAATATGAAATTATTAGTTGACAGTGGATCTACTAAAGCCGATTGGATAGCAATAGACGAAAACGGAAAAGTTTTGTTCACAACACAAACCTTAGGATTAAATCCTGAAGTTTTAGACAAAGAAGAAATTATCAATCGTCTTGATGATAAATTTGATATTTCTCACAATAAAGAAAAAGCAACGCATTTATTCTTTTATGGTGCCGGATGCGGAACTGATAGAATGAAAGACTTTCTTACTATTGTATTTAAAGAATATTTTTCAAATGCTGCTATTTCTGTGCATGAAGATACTTATGCTGCCGTTTATGCAACTACTCCAAAAGACGAAAAAGCCATTGTTTGCATCTTAGGAACTGGTTCTAATTGCAGTTTTTTTGACGGAAAAGTGTTGCATCAAAAAGTGCAATCGCTTGGCTATATAGCCATGGACGATTGTTCAGGAAATCGCTTCGGACGTCATTTATTGCGTGGGTATTATTTTAATAAAATGCCTAAGGAATTAGCCAAAGAATTTGAAGAAGAATACAACCTTGATGCTGATTACATTAAGAATAATTTATACAAAGAACCCAACCCAAATGCCTATTTAGCGACGTTTGCCAAGTTCTTAATCAAACATAAAGATGATGCTTTCTGCAAAGAAATAATCAAAGCTGAAATGAAAGAATTTGTTGAAAATTATATCATGCAATTCGATAACTGTCATGATGTATTAGTTCACTTTGTAGGTTCAATAGCCTTCTATCTAAAAGACGAATTGGAAGAAGTTTTAGAACACTATGACATAAAAATAGGTAATGTTCTAAGAAGACCAATTGACGGATTGATTGCTTATCATATTTTAAATAAATAATTAGAAAAACCTGACAATCACGTCAGGTTTTTTTATTTTTACATCAAATAGTATATCATGGAAATTGCAATAATAGCGCACGACGGAAAGAAAGCCGATTTAGTTCAGTTTTTAAACAAGAACAAAGAAATTCTTATAAAAGAAAACATCAAACT
>CANGUP010000181.1 GCA_947457105.1 Flavobacteriaceae bacterium | reverse complement strand
GACAATGTTCAAGCACATTTATTGATTGAAGTTGACGGAAATTATCCAGAAATTCTTTTTTCGGAAGCTGAAAAAATTATGTCAGTTGTAGAACAATTTGAAATTGATGAGGTTTTATTTGCTGATACTGAAGATCAAAAAAATGCACTTTGGAAAATGAGACGTTCTGTTGCAGAAGCTGTAAAATCGAATTCAATTTATAAAGAAGAAGACACTGTTGTGCCTAGATATGTATTACCCGAATTATTAATCGGAATCAAAAAAATAGGGAATAAATACGGATTCAAATCGGTTTGTTATGGTCATGCAGGCGATGGAAATCTTCACGTAAACATCATCAAAGGTGAAATGAGTGATGAAAATTGGGAGAAAGAAGTGCCTAAAGGTATTCGCGAAATATTTGAATTAACAGTTGCTCTAAAAGGAACACTTTCTGGCGAACATGGAATTGGTTTTGTTCAAAAAAACTTTATGGATATTGCTTTTTCAAAAGTTCATTTAGAATTAATGGAACGCATTAAATATGTCTTTGACCCAAATAATATTCTAAATCCTGGAAAGATATTTCCTGATGAAAACAACTAATTAAAAAAGGCACAAAGTTTGAATCTTGTGCCTTTTTTTTATTAATTAATCTCTTTTCGGAGTGTTTTTCTTGATTCTTTTTTCCTCTTTTTTCTCTTTCGCCGTTTTAAGAGGTTCCTTTTTTACGGTTTTCTTTGCGTCTTGACTTTTTGCCATGATTTATGGTTTTAATATTGCTAATAAGTAAATGTAGTAAATATTTGTAAGAATTACTGTTTTATCTGCTTAGATTTTTGTCTTTTTCAGTTTTATTCAAAATAATTTTATTGTTTTTAATTTTCTGATACGTTTTCAAATAGTAATATTCGTTTGAGTTTTTTTCTTTTAACAATTCTTCAATGATTTTTTCTTCAAATAGAATTTTACCTTTTAAATCATAGTGGATAATATGTTCAACATGATAAGACCTTCCCATGTTGTAGTATAAAGTAATGGTTCTTAATTTGTCATCGACAATTATTTCTGAACCAGATAGTTTTTTGCTGTAATCAAATTTCTTAGTCTTGGGATTGAATAAATAGTTGTCATAAAACGCATGACTAGCTCCTGAACTTGTAGAATTATAAATTGAAAAATCTGCATATCCATCAAAATTAAAATCTTTAAAATCATCAGATGACGAATAGAATAAACTTTTTTCATCACGAATAATCATGTCTTGTTGAGAAATCAAAAGAGTCTTTTTAGTTTTACTATTGATTAATTTTCGTGTAATATTTTTGGCTTTTAAAGGTTTTTTATTGTCATCAAAAGTAATTTCGAGTGTAGTCTTCCAATAACATTCAAGATTATTGATTTTGAATGGCTTACTATAATAAATATGATTTTCAGCTGGTGCTCCATATCTTTGAAATTGGTATTTTTTGTATTTAAAAGTGTCTTTGATAATGGTATCTAATTCAAAACTCTCATTGTATTTGAATTTGGTCACAATAGAGTCAAAAGCATATCCCATTGTATCATTAGTATCCACAATGGTTTCTTGATTAACAAGTGATTGAATAAAAATAGAATCGTTTACAAACTCTGAAGTCATTTTATAACTATCAGAATCACCTCCAACTATTCCTAAAGTAATTTCTTTGATAGTGTCATTATGATTGAATTGAAGCACTTTCATAGTTTCATCACCATATTTTTGACGATAATAAATCGAGCCATAATAGTATGGATTTTCTCTAGATAAAAAGGCATCAGGTGATCTGTAATATTTTTCATTGACTTCAACTTTTGTAGAATCTATTCCAAGTTGATAAAGTTCATTTCTCTCCAATTCCCTTGAATTTTTAATATCTTCAAGATAGTTATCCATGGATTCTTTTTTCTTGTCAATAAAATTATAAATGAAATTTTTGTGTTCTGTAGTTTCTTCAATTACTATAGAATCGTTGTTAAATGTTACATTATAAAAATGAAAATTACTTGATAATCTATTATAATCATCGGTATATAAAAGGTATTTAGAAGGCGATAATTTGTCAATTCTAAAGGTTTCGCCACTAACATATTCCTTATACAAGTTATCTCTATAAGCAATATGACTTTCAGCAACTGGATTATAGGTTGCTCCAACATAATCTCCATAAAGATTTATAACTTTAAAAATGGAATCTTCTTCGTAGAATATTTCGGCACTATAATAATTTAACTGTGTTGAGTCTTTATTATAAATATCTTTGTAATGACCTAAAAAGCGTTTTAATAAAATAGAATCTGAGTCAGATCTTCTATATTCAAATGGTGGAATTTTTGCTTCAACTTCTTCAACTCTGTTGGTTTTTTCAATTTGCTTGGTGACAACAGATTTGCAACCGTTTATCAGCAGAAGGATGTAAAGAAAAAGTATAAAATAATTACTATTCTTCATGAGTTTTTGAAGTTTTTAAACGCTATCAAATGTATAAAAAAATGCAATTGAATAGTTTTAGTTAATCTATTTATAATTTCAGATTTATATCATAACGCAAATCAACATTTTTAATTATTTTAGCCATTCAAATTTAGTTTATGATTTCAGAAGCACAATTTCAAAGCGAGCTACAATTAATTATACAGAATGCCATTAGAGAAGATGTTGGCGATGGTGATCATTCATCATTAGCTTGCATTCCTGCTGATGCGCAAGGAAAAGCAAAACTATTAGTAAAAGACAATGGAATTATTGCCGGAGTTGAGTTTGCCAAAATGGTATTCAATTATGTTGATTCTAACATGAAGGTAGAAACATTTATCACAGATGGTTCAACAGTGAAATATGGCGACGTAGTTTTTCATGTTTCAGGAAGTTCGCAATCAATTCTAAAAGCTGAACGATTGGTATTGAATTCGATGCAAAGAATGAGTGCAATTGCAACTAAAACAAGAAAATATGTTGATTTACTAGAAGGAACTAACACTAAAGTTCTTGATACAAGAAAAACAACACCTGGTTTTAGAGCTTGCGAAAAATGGGCTGTAAAAATTGGTGGAGGTGAAAATCATCGATTTGCTTTGTACGACATGGTTATGTTGAAAGACAATCATAACGATTTTGCTGGTGGAATTACAAAAGCCATCAACAAAACAAAAGAATATTTAAAAGCCAACAATAAAGATTTGAAAATTATCGTTGAAGCAAGAAATCTCGATGAAATAAAAGAAATTTTACAAAACGATGGAGTTTATAGAATTTTAATTGACAATTTCAATTTTGAAGATACCAAAAAAGCAGTTGCCTTAGTTGGAACAAAATGTTTAACTGAATCATCAGGAAACATCAATGAAAATACCATTCGTCAATATGCTGAGTGTGGAGTGAATTACATTTCATCTGGTGCTTTAACGCATTCTGTTTATAATATGGATTTGAGTTTGAAAGCGATAGATTATGTAGCAGTTTTTAGGTAGCAGATAGCAGATTTTAGTTTTAAAAATAGATTATGAAGTTTCAAGATTTACTAGCTTATAAAAGATCATTTGAATTGGCAATGTATATATTTAAAATTTCAAAATCATTTCCAAAAGAAGAACAATATTCATTAACGGATCAAATAAGACGTTCCTCAAGAAGTGTTGCAGTAAATATTGCCGAAGCAACCCGAAAAAGGCGCTATGAAAAACATTTTATTTCAAAGTTGACAGATAGCGATGCTGAAAACGCTGAGACACAAGGATGGTTAGAGTTTGCTTATGCATGTGAATATTTGAAAAAAGATGAATTTGATTTTTTAACAGAAAAAAGTAATGAAGTTGGAAAGCTTTTAAATTATATGATGAATAACCCTGACAAATTTCTATAAATCTGCAATCTGCATCGTGAAATCTGAAATCTGAAAACTGCAATCTGAACAATATGACATTAGAAGAAAAAATAAAAGGTTTTCCAGTAATTAAGCAACTTATAGCTTTTGGTAATTCAATCAAATTGCCTTGGTTACATGGGTTGTCGTTATATGAACTTTTAGAGTTATATATTACAGGAATTATAGAAGGCGCTTTGTCTTATCGTGCTGCTGCAATTGCCTTCAGTTTCTTTATGGCGTTATTTCCTTTTGCTTTGTTTATTCTTAACTTGATTCCGTATATTCCAATTGAAGGTTTTCAAGAAGATTTTCTAGGATTTGTCAAAGATGGAGTTCCTCCAACAACTTATGATGCAATATCAAAAATTATAAATGATATTCTTCATAATAGTCATTCGGGATTGATTTCCACAGGAGTTATCATGGCTGTTTTATTGATGACCAATGGTGTAAATGCGATTCTTGGAGGTTTTGAAAACTCGCAACATATAACCATTAAACGTGCCTTTTTTAGACAATATTTTGTTTCGCTCGGAATGTCAATTTTACTTTCTTTATTATTGATAATTACTGTTGCAACAATTATAATCTTTGAGGTTTTAATCCAAAAAACTAAAATTCAAGATGTACTTTCAGAAAATATTCCAATAATTGAAATGAGTCGTTATATTTTCTTAATTCTGATGATTCTAATCACAACTTCGTTGCTCTTTAAATTCGGAATTAAAAGAAATGGAAAACGTGCCTTTATTTCAATAGGTTCCGTTTTTACAACAATTTTAATTATTTTATCTTCCTATTTCTTCGGAATTTGGGTTGTAAAATTCTCGAAATACAATGAACTTTATGGTTCTATTGGGACACTTTTAGTAGTAATGTTTTACATTTGGATTAATTGTATGATTCTTCTATTAGGATTCGAATTAAATGCTCTAATTCAGAAACTAAAAAGAGAAAAAG
>CANGUP010000180.1 GCA_947457105.1 Flavobacteriaceae bacterium | reverse complement strand
TAATGAAAGCTATTCTAGGACAGTATGCCATCACAAGTGACATAGTTTTAGGTGGAATCTCATGTATCTTTTGGACACTTACATTACAAACAACATTAAAATATGTAATCATCACACTAAGTGCTGATAATCATGGTGAAGGTGGAATTTTTGCGCTTTTTGCCTTGGTTAAGAAGACTAAAATAAAGTGGCTAATTGTTCCTGCAATCATAGGAGGAAGTACACTTTTGGCAGATGGAATCATTACACCTCCTATCTCTGTATCTTCTGCTGTTGAAGGTTTAAAAATATTCAAACCAGAATTAAACACGATTCCAATTGTAATTGTAATTTTGATAATCCTATTTATCATCCAACAATATGGTACTAAGCTTGTAGGAAAGTTCTTTGCTCCTATGATGTTAGTTTGGTTTGCCATGTTAGGAATTTTAGGTACCATTCAAATATTTGGAAATTTCCATGTATTAAAAGCAATCAACCCTTACTACGCTTATCATTTATTATCTGCTCATCCTGAGGGTTTCTTTGTTCTTGGTGCAGTATTTCTATGTACCACAGGAGCAGAAGCATTGTATTCAGATATGGGACATTGCGGAAGAAAAAACATCCGAGTGAGTTGGATTTTTGTAAAAATAATGTTGCTTTTAAACTACTTTGGTCAAGGTGCTTATTTAATATCTCACGAAGGAAAAACATTGCAAGAACTTGGTGGAAAAAACGGAAATCCATTCTATTTAATTATGGAAACTTGGTTCCAACCTATTGGTGTTGTAATAGCAACATTAGCTGCAGTTATTGCTTCACAAGCCTTAATTAGTGGTTCGTTTACATTAATTAATGAAGCCATGCGATTGAACTTTTGGCCAAAAGCTAAAATCAAATATCCAACAGAAGAAAAAGGACAATTGTATATTCCATCCATCAACTGGTTACTTTTAGTTGGATGTATCGGAATTGTTTTATATTTCAAAGAGTCAAGTAATATGGAACATGCTTATGGTTTAGCCATTGTTCTAACCATGATTATGACTACAATTTTGCTTAATTTTTATTTGATAATGAAAAGAGTGAAAATGTATTATATCGTTCCATTAATTACGCTTTACTTAGTAATTGAATTCTCTTTCCTTTATGCTAATGTTACTAAATTTTTGCATGGTGGTTTTGTAACGCTTATCATTGCTATAATCCTTATTTCAATAATGTCAACATGGTATTTAGCAAAACAAATTAGTAAAACCTATACCAAAATTGTCAAAATCGACACTTACAAAAAAGTATTGGCTGAATTAAGTGTTGACTTATCAATTCCTAAATATGCTACCCATTTAGTTTACATGACTAACTCAATGAGAAGTGATGAAATTGAAGAGAAAGTAATGTATTCTATCTTGCAAAAAAGACCTAAAAGAGCTGATATTTATTGGTTTGTACACGTAAATATTTTAAGCGAACCTTATAAAAAAGAATATAAAGTAATTGAACTTGTAAAGGATGATATTTACAGAATTGATTTTTACCTAGGTTTTAGAGAAGCAACGAAAATCAATTTGATGTTCAAACAAGTATTGAAAGATATGGTACAACGTGGTGAAGTTGACATCACAAGTCGTTATGAATCATTGAACAAAAACAATATTATTGGTGATTTCAAATTTGTACTTTCAGAAAAATTCTTATCTAATGATAGTGATTTAACCATCTTTGAAAATACTATTATGAGTGCTTATTTCTTCCTTAAAAAATTCAGTTTGTCTGAAGAAAAAGGTTTCGGATTGGATAGTAGTTCTGTAAAAGTAGAACAGTTCCCATTAGTACTTCATGCTCCTGAAAAAATAGAAATGAGAAGAATTGAATGTCGAGAAAACTAAATATATAAGAGAACGGAGGGCAAATTTATTTTTTAATAAATTTGCCTTTTTCTTTTTTATTAGAACGATCATTTATTTCATAATAGTAAACTCCTGATGAAAATTTAGAAACATCTATTTTCAATTTTTCTGAGAACTTACTAGTAAAAACTATTTTAGAATTTACATCAAATAACTTTACTTCATACTCCTTTAATTCAAATCCTTTAATCTCAAGAAAATCATTAACAGGATTAGGAAAAACAATGATTTCATTGCTTTCAAAATTAAAGTTCTCATCAAGTTCTAAGGGACTACATTGAATACAATTTTTTAAAAAAGTTATGCTGGCATCAGAAGTAATCTGAGTATCAAATAAAGTACCTTGAGTACAAATTCCTTTCAATTGGTAATCTAACCAAGGCAATAGATAACTAAATATTTTAGCATGTTGCACAGCACGAGTTATCGTTGCAATAGGAGAACAAGTTGCTTCACCAAAATTACAAAAAGCATTACTCTGAGCCATTTGACAATGATTTCCACCAATAATGCTAATAAAGGTTTTACACAAACTAGTTACTGCATTGTACATAGGTAACTGATTGGTACTTGGTGGTGTAACACAATCATTAGCTCCAGCAAACACAAGCGTTGGAATGGTTACAGAAGCTCCTGCACCAATAGCTGATGGATTGGTTTCGGCTGGTGCGAAATTCACCAAAGTTTTAATATTTGAATTTAATGGAACTGCCAAAAAAGAAGCGCCTCCACCCATACTGTGTCCCATAACGGCATTAAACGAACTTACTCTATTGAAAAACAAAGAGGTCGATTGACTTCCAAGTGAATTCATTTGATTGACTACAAATGCTAAATCTTTTGCAAATTCCAAATGTGATGGTGAAAGCGAACCTTCTGTTTTAGGAAATGCCATTATATAACCATTTGGTACAAGTGTAGACCAAAAATTTTGATAAGCATCCCAGGTCATTACAAAACCATGTCCAAAAACCAAACTCGGAAACTGCAAAGTATTTTGAGTAGTCATTGCAACATTATCGCCATTAGAATCTGCTGGATAATATATTTCAGTCGGAATACTTCTATTATTCCTGCTAGCATCTACAAAAGTTATTGTTGTATGACCTATTTGATATACTTGACCAAAAAGTGAAGAACTAATAAAAAGTAACAAAATAAAACAATAGTAATGCTTTTTCATGATTTGAGTGATTTGTTCTTTTCAAATGTAGAAAAAAATCAAGAATTTAAAGCCATAAAATTGACAAACAATAAAAAAGCAATACCTTTGCAGACTGATTAAAAAATAATGAGATTACATAGAAATTTAGTTTACACAACGATTGACGCATTGAATGCCATTTTCAATGAAGGTGAATATGCCGATAAAGTTGTAGCACGTTCTTTAAAAAAGGATAAACGTTGGGGAAGCTCCGACAGAAAATTTGTTGCCGAAACCATCTACGAAGTAGTTCGTTGGAAGAGATTATATTCTGAAATTGCTGATGTTAAAGAACCTTACAATCGTGAAGATTTGTGGAGAATGTTTGCAGTATGGGCTGTTTTAAGAGGTTATCCAATTCCAGATTGGAGACAATTGGAAGGAACTCCTGAACGAAAAATAAAAGGAAAATTTGATGAATTGTCAAAAATCCGAAAAATGCGTGAATCTATTCCAGATTGGATGGATGAAATTGGTGTAAATGAACTTGGTGAAGAACTTTGGACTAAAGAGATTGCAGCTCAAAACCAACAAGCAAAGGTTATTCTAAGAGTAAATACTTTAAAAACTACAAAAGAAAAACTACGTGCACTTTTGATGGATTTGAATATCGAAACCGAATTCTTAAAAGATCAACCAGATGCTTTAGTTCTTACAGAAAGAGCTAATGTTTTTCTAACGGATGCTTTCAAAGAAGGAATGTTTGAAGTTCAAGATGCTTCATCACAATTAGTAGCTCGTTTTCTTGACGTTCAACCCGGAATGAGAGTTGTTGATACTTGTGCAGGTGCAGGTGGAAAAACATTGCACATGGCTTCCTTAATGGAAAATAAAGGTCAATTGATTGCAATGGATTTGTATGAAAGTAAACTGAAGCAATTAAAATTAAGAGCTAAAAGAAACGGAGCTTTCAACATAGAATACAGAATTATTGATACTACAAAAGTCATCAAAAAACTTCACGAAAAAGCAGACAGAGTTTTAATTGACGCACCTTGTAGTGGTTTGGGAGTTTTAAAAAGAAACCCAGATGCTAAGTGGAAATTGCAACCTGAATTCATTGATAACATCAGAAAAGTACAAGCCGAAGTTTTAGAAAACTATTCTAAGATTGTTAAACCTGGTGGAAAATTGGTTTATGCAACCTGTTCAGTATTACCTTCTGAAAACCAAGAACAAATTAAGAAATTCTTAAGTACTGAAATTGGAAAAAGCTTTACCTTTGTAAAAGATTCTAAGATACTTGCCTCACAATCAGGATTTGACGGGTTTTATATGGCATTATTAGAAAGAAAACAATAAAATTGAAAATGAAAAAATACTTTTACATACTTTTATTCGTAAACGCAATCGTTTTTGCACAAATTCCAACAGGATATTATAATGCTGCTACTGGAACTGGTTACGCACTAAAATCGCAATTGAAAACAAGAATCACTACAGGTCACGTAGATCAAGGTTATCAGGCGATCTGGGGATTGTTCACGCAATCGGCTTTTAGAGATAATTATTATGAAAATAATGGAAGTCTTTTGGATATGTATTCAGAAAAACCAAGTGGATTAGATTCTTATGAATATACTAATACATCACAACAATGTGGCTCTTACACTAACGAAGGAGATTGTTACAATAGAGAACATCTTGTGCCACAATCTTATTTTGATGTTTTTCAAGTAGATCCAATGAAAAATGACCCATTTCACGTAGTTCCATCTGATGGAAAAGTAAATGGCGATAGAAG
>CANGUP010000179.1 GCA_947457105.1 Flavobacteriaceae bacterium | reverse complement strand
TTTCTAATTTTTTGAGGAATTGTGGCTACAAATTGTGGCGTTCCGTTAAAATCTTTAGTTGAAATTAAGGTTTTATTTGAAAGATAATTGCGCCAAATAGCCTGAGGGTTTTTCCCTAAAGGTGAAATGGATGCTAAGGATGTAATGGCGATTTTTTCTTTCATGTTAAATAACACAGAGATTCACAAAGGAATCACAGAGTTTTAAATAAAAATAAAGTCTTTGAATTTTGCTTAGAATATTTATTTAACGAATGCAAATTTAAACTATTTCCAAAGCATTTTCGATGGTTTGATAGACTTTTTGTAATTGATTTTCGGTGATGATGTATGGTGGCAAAATGTAAACTATATTTCCAACAGGTCGTAAAATTACGCCGTTTTTTATGAAGAAATTGTAGAGTTTATTGCGCATCGTTCCGTAGTAACTTTCTTGAGTTTCGGTTTTGATTTCTAGGGCAAAAATTACTCCGAGCACTCGAGTAGTTTTTACTTTTGGATGGTTTTTTATTTTGGATTGAAATGCTAAATGCGATTGATGAACCGTTTGAATATTTTGCTGAATTTCATCGGTTTGTAATAGTGAAATACTAGCTAAAGCTGCAGCACAACCTGTAGGATTTGCTGTAAAAGTGTGTCCGTGAAACAGGGCTTTGTCGGTGTCATCATGGTAAAATCCTTCGAAGATTTCTTGAGAGAACGTCGTGATTGCCATTGGAATAGTTCCGCCTGTTAATGCTTTAGACAAGCACATCATATCAGGTTTGTTTTGAAGATAATCTGATGCGAATGTTTTACCAGTTTTGCCAAAACCTGTCATAACTTCGTCTGCAATAGTAAACACGTTATTTTGGTTACAAATACTAATTAATTTATCCAAAACTTCTGTTGAATACATTACCATTCCTGCAGCTCCAAGCACTAATGGTTCAAAAATAAAAGCTGCAAATTCGTTGGTTTTTACAAGATTTTCTAAGGTTTTTATAGTTAGTTCTTCGTTGCCTTCAGTTGGAACTGGGATGCGAACAACTTCTAAAAGCGAACCCTTGAAAGCTTCTGTAAAAAAAGTAATACCGCTGGCAGCCATGGCTCCGAAAGTATCACCATGAAAAGCATCTTCAAAAGCGATGACTTTAGTTTTTACTATTCCTTTATTATAATTGTATTGTAAAGCGACTTTGATACCTACTTCAACAGCAGTGGAACCATTGTCTGAGTAGAAAATTTTCTGTTGATTGGAAGGCAGAATTTCCATTAATTTTTCAGATAACTCTACGGCTTTATTATGAGTAAATCCTCCAAACAAAACATGTTCTAAAGTAGTTAATTGCTCATAAATAGCATTAGCCATAACTTTATTGGAATGTCCGAAAGGGTTCACCCACCAAGAAGCGATGGCATCGATATACTCTTTACCGTTTTCATCCCACAACAATGCGTCTTTTCCTTTAACGATTGCAGGAAAATCAGGCACAGTTTTGTGTTGTGTGTACGGATGCCAATTGTGTTTTTTGTCTCTTTCAGATAAATTCATAAGGTAAAAATATTACACAAAGATACACAGAGAATAGCACAGAGTTTCACAAAGACTTTATAAATTTTGGAGATTTTCACGAAACAAATCGGCGTAATATTGAATTACATTTTGATCGAAATAAGGTTCGTTGTCAATTCTTCCAATGAATTTGGCTTTGGTTTTATTCAGAATAATTTCTTCGGTAGCTTTATTTTCATCACCTGAAAAAATGATTCCTGCTACTTTCAAATTTCTGCTTTTTAAAGCTTCAAAAGATAGTAACGTGTGATTGATACTTCCAAGATAATGGCGTGAAACCAATATTATTTTGTAATCGGGTTTAATTAAATCAATAATGGTATCGTTGTCGTTTAGTGGAACTAATAATCCGCCTGCGCCTTCTATTACTAAATGATTGTCTGTAGATGGAACTTTAATCTGTTTTAAATCTATTGTAATTCCGTCAATTGCAGCTGCTAAATGTGGACTTGCTGGTGTATTTAGTTTATAGCTGTTTTCAAAAATTTGAGATTTGAGATTTGAGATTTGAGATTTCACTTTGTGACTATCAGAATTGTCTAAATCGCCTGCTTGGATAGGTTTCCAATAGTCGGCTTCTAATGCTTGAGTTACTATGGCTGATGTAATGGTTTTACCTACATCGGTGCCGATTCCTGTGATAAATAATTTCATTTAATTAAATTCAAATTTACATGATTGACATTTGTACTTATATTTAGAATAAAACGGCATAATCACAATTAATACTGAAAAAAGAAATGCTAAAAATGATTTAATATCTTTAATGGAAGTGACCATATCAACTTGTTCAGCATTACATTTTGGACATTTAATAAGTAGATTATTTTCGTCAATAGAATATTTACTTACCTCTGAAAGAATAAGTTGAGCTTTCTCTAAATCTTCTTCTTTTACAAAAAGCTTAATTCCGCCAACGGCATTACTATACAAAGGATTTGAATCAACAATATTGTTGTCACTTATATATACTTCAATTCCTTCAGACTCCAATTTACCCTTATAAATTAAAGCCTCAGAGGAATATTGATAACGACCGACAAGTTGAAATTGTTCTTCCATGTTTTATCTAAAACACAAAAGTACTCAACAATTTCAATACTTCCGAGATTTCTTTTTCAGAATTATTGGAATGCAAACAAAAACGAAGTCGTTCTTGACCTTCTGGAACGGTTGGTGAGAGAATGGCCTTTACATCAAATCCATTTTCTTGTAATTGATTTGCGATTGATTTTACCTTTTCGTTTCCTGGAATTATAGCACATTGAATAGCTGATTTACTATAAACAAACATTGGCTTCAAACCCATTTGCAATTTCTCTTGATTGAAAAATTGGATGTTGTTTTTAAGTTTTTGAATCGCTTCTTTTTCAGATTTTAAATACTGATAAGCAATCAAAATTGTAGCTACCGAATGTGGAGAAAGTCCAGTTGTGTATATGAAACTTCGTGCAAAATTGACTAAATACGATTTCAATTCTTGGCTTCCTAAAATGGCTGCGCCGTGACATCCTAATCCTTTTCCGAAAGTCATGATTCTTGCAAAAACTTTATCTTGCAATCCTTGATATTGAATTAATCCTTCTCCAAAATCTCCAAAAACTCCTAATGCATGTGCTTCGTCAATGACCAAATAGCAATTGTATTTTTCGCATAGTGTTACAAGTTCTTCCACATTTGGAGCATCGCCATCCATAGAAAAAACACTTTCCGTGACAATATAAATTTCATTTGAAAGGACTTCGACAAGCTCAGTCTGACAATTCTTTTTTTGAATTGACTTTTGTTTTAAAATTAATTTTTCTAAATCCCCAAAATCATTGTGCTGAAACTTATACGATTTGGCATTACTCATTTGAATTCCGTCACGGATAGAAGCGTGACATAATTCGTCGTAGAGAATAATATCATTGCGTTGTGGCACTGAACTAAAAAAACCCAAATTAGCATCATAACCCGAATTGAAAATTAATGCGGTTTCTGATTGATGGAACTTGGCAATATAGTCTTCTGTATTTTGATACAAATTGTGGTTTCCTGAAATTAATCGTGAACCTGTGGCGCCATTTATTTTGATGTTATTCTCTAAAAGATAATCATGTGTTTGATTGAAAATTTCCTCAGATTTTGCAAAACCTAAATAATCATTGGAAGCAAAATCAATTAAATTATTAGAAACTGGCAATTTTCGCAAGGCATTGTTTTGCTCACGTAGTTGCAGTTTTTGGATTAATGATTTTGGGAGTTTTTTCATATATCAAAAATAAAAAAAGCCAAACAATAATGCTTGGCTTTCTTACTTTATTTTGAATTTTCTTAGTCGGCTAAAACAATTACTTTATTATCTTTCATTTCAATAGTTCCTGAAGAGATTTCAAGAGTGTAGTTTTGATCGTTTACTTTTGTAAATTTATCTTCTACTTCTTTTTCAAATTTAAAGCTCGTTGCAGTAACTTTTACTGTTCCTTGTTTTAAAATAGAAACTATTGGAGCGTGATTGTTCAATATTTGAAATGAACCATCTACACCTGGCAAAGAAACCGAAGTAACTTCTCCTTTAAATAATGTAGCTTCTGGTGATACTATTTCTAAAATCATAATTAATTTAATTACGAATTTGAAATTACGAATTACGAAAATTTATAATTCGTAATTTGTAATTCATAATTCTATTAAGCTTCTGCTAACATTTTTTGTCCTGCTTCGATAGCGTCTTCGATTGTTCCTTTAAGGTTGAAAGCTGCTTCTGGCAAGTGGTCTAATTCACCATCGATAATCATGTTGAATCCTTTGATAGTATCTTTAATATCAACCAATACTCCAGGAATACCTGTAAATTGCTCCGCTACGTGGAAAGGTTGAGATAAGAAACGTTGTACTCTACGAGCTCTTGATACCGATAATTTATCTTCTTCTGACAACTCTTCCATACCAAGGATAGCGATGATATCTTGAAGTTGTTTGTATTTTTGAAGAATTTCTTTTACTCTTTGAGCACAGTTGTAGTGATCATCACCTAAAATAAGTGGAGTTAAGATACGAGATGTTGAATCTAGTGGGTCTACCGCTGGATAAATACCAAGCTCAGCAATTTTACGAGACAATACAGTTGTTGCATCTAAGTGAGCAAACGTTGTAGCTGGTGCCGGGTCAGTTAAGTCATCCGCAGGAACGTAAACCGCTTGTACCGATGTAATAGATCCTTTTTTAGTAGATGTAATTCTTTCTTGCATCGCGCCCATTTCTGTTGCTAAAGTTGGTTGGTAACCTACCGCAGATGGCATACGACCTAAAAGT
>CANGUP010000178.1 GCA_947457105.1 Flavobacteriaceae bacterium | reverse complement strand
GTACACATTGCATATTCCATTCCGCCATCGCCACCTTGAATTACTGAATATTGCTCATAAGGATATTTACCAACGGTAGTATTAAAAAAGTTTAATAACTGAACTGTTTTTGGTTGTGCTATTTTCCAGTTTTCAAGAATTTTAGGATTGTTTTTGTATATAAAATGAAGTGTTGTTCCGAAATCTGTTTTTACAACATCATGAAGGTAATTTTTGTCAGCAGCCCAAGTAAAATCGTGCACCATTGGCGCAACAAAATGCCAAGTTAATGTTTTTTGTTTTTTAGGAATTTTTACAGTAATACCTTCATTTTGATAGTTATATCCAATTTCATTTCCGTTTTGTAGATAGCCTGTTCCGCCAAGAAGGTAATTCTTGTCTATTGTTATTTTTACATCAAAGTTACCCCAAACACCATGAAATTCTCTTGCGATGTAATGATCGGCGTGCCATCCTTCAAAATCAAATTCGGCAATTTTTGGATACCATTGTGCCATTGAAAGTTCTACACCTTCTTTGTTATTTCGCCCAGAACGGCGAATTTGAATTGGAACTTGTCCATCAAAATCTAATGTGAAAGTTGTCGTTTTACCTGGTAAGATAGGTTTTGCTAAAGTAACTTCTAATATAGTTTCTACTTCTTTAGCAACAGCACTTTGGCCGTCTTGTTTAAAATTTGAAATGTGTAAATAACCAATTTCATTCGGTAGTAATTTGGCTATTCGACTTTCGTTTTTAGTTGTTTTATCGTCAACTTTAATTTTATTTACCATTCTGCCATCGGGATCTTTTACAGACTGCAATCGCATATCCATTTCACTTCCTGGTTGAAAAGCGTTATTGTACAAATGGTAGAATACTTTTCGTAAAGTATCTGAAGAATTATTAGTGTAAATTAATTCTTGTTTTCCTTTGTATTGGTATGTTTTAACATCCATCGAAACTTCCATTTTGTAATCAGCTTTTTGTTGCCAATAACCATTACTTTGCGAAAAAGAAGTTGAAAAACTTGTAATAAAAAAAGAAAGCGCAATAAATTTTTTCATCAGATTTTAAATAAAAAATGGAAGAACGTTATGCTCTTCCATTAGTTTGATATATAGTTTTTTATTTTTTTGACATTTGTTCTGCCATTAACAAAGCATTGTAAGCATTAACAATTTTACCTGAAACACAAGTATTAGAAAAAGGAATTGTTGTTTTTTGTTCACCTACAACAACAGTTGTAGAGATTGGAGTTCCAGAATCCATAAGAATATGTTTCACCTGAGATGCTGTCAAATTTGGATAATAAGAACGAATTAACGCAGCAACTCCAGCAGCATTTGGTGATGCCATTGATGTTCCTTGTTCATATTTGTATTTGTTGTTCGGAATAGTTGCATAAATTTTAACTCCAGGAGCAAAAACATCAACGTTTTTCAAACCATAATTTGAGAAATCAGCAACAAGTTTTGAGCCATATTCATGGTTTAAAGCTCCAATTGTGATAAGATTATCAGCAATTTCAGTTCCATTTACTTCATCTGTTGGGAAATTTGGAGCCGTATCAATATTTTTTGAATCATTTCCAGCTGCATGAACTATCAAAACGTCTTTGCTAGCCGCATATTTTATAGCATCTTGAACCCAATCAGAATGTGGCGAATAGTCTTTACCGAAACTACCATTAATTACTTTAGCGCCATTATCTACAGCATATCGAATAGCCAATGCAATATCTTTATCATATTCATCACCGTTTGGAACTGCACGAAGCGCCATTATTTCTATATTACTATTTACAACGCCATCTCCGCCTTTATTGTTTCCTTTTACTTGAGTAATAATTCCAGCTACGTGTGTACCATGAAGTGCATCTTCAACATCCGGGCCTTTTACGTTTCCGTTACCATATTTTTTATCATTAATGTCTTCAGGGTTATCACCAACAGCTTTTCTACCATCAAAATTCACATTCAAGTTATAGTTAATCTGGTCGTATACATAATCTATTTGACCTTTCATTTCCTCTTGAAAATTTGGACCAACTTGTGTTGCAACGCTCAACATTATCATTTTGTTTTGATTTAAAGCAGCATCCGTGGTAACGATTTTTTTCAAATCATCAATCGTGTAAATTTCTTTTTTCAAATGAGTTTTAATCGCTTTATCAGCTTTAGAAATCATATCTATTTGAGGTTTGTATTGCATCATTTCTGCTAATTTAGCATCTAATTCGGCTTTAGCTTCAGCATAATTTGGAGTATTTGGACCTTTTTTTACAATACGAGTTAACTCTAAATTCTCATCGGTTGCTTCACCTAAAAAGTTCCAACCATGAACATCATCAGTATATCCATTGTTGTCGTCGTCTTTTTTGTTGCCAGCAATTTCTTTTTTATTAGTCCAGATTTTACCTTTCAAATCTTCGTGATCGATATCAAGTCCAGAATCTACTACACCAACTATAATTTTTGTCCCTTTTTTACTTTTCAAAAGCTCTTTATAGGCTTTGTCAACACTCATTCCAGGAATAGTATCTTTAACTAAATCTAAATGACTCCATCTAAGCATATCAGCTTCACTAATTGGAGTTGTTTTTAATGGAGTTTTATCAATATTGGCTGGATTAGTTCCAATAATTGGAGCTAATGATGGACTACAACTTGTAAGTGCAAGCGCTACTACACCGGAGATAAAAAAAGGTTTAATAAGTTTCATTATTGTTAATTTTTTAAAAAATTGGTTTAAAAGTATTTAGTTTTATTAGAATTTAAAAATGATTAACATTAGATTAAGATATCTTCACATTTAAAAACTTCTCTCAATCGAATGCCTTTTTCTGTTTTTTCTACCGTGATGATTTCGTTGTATGCATCGTGTTCTAACAATAAATAGAAGTTATTTTCTGCGCAATTTTCTAAAAACTTCGATTTTTCAGGCATTGTTAAAAGTGGTCGCGTATCATAACCCATAACATAAGGTAAAGGTAAATGTCCTGCAGTTGGAATCAAATCGGCACAAAAAACAATAGTTTTATCTTGATATTGAATATGCGGAATCATCATTTTTTCTGTGTGCCCATCAACGAAGAAAATACCAAAATCAAGTTCCGACTTTTCTAGGAAATCACTTTCAGTTCTTTTTATGAAATTTAACTGTCCGCTTTCTTGCATTGGTAAAATATTTTCTGAAAGAAATGATGCTTTTTCGCGTTGATTTGGTTTAGTTGCCCATTCCCAGTGGTTTTCATTGGTCCAAAATTTGGCATTCTTGAAAGCAACTTCATAACCTGTTTTGTCCTTGTTCCAATTTACGCTTCCACCACAATGATCAAAATGCAAATGCGACATAAAAACATCGGTTACATCATCTCTGTGAAAACCATATTTTGCTAATGATTTATCTAAGGAATGATTTCCCCAAAGCGAATAATAACTAAAAAATTTCTCCGATTGTTTGTTTCCCATTCCAGTGTCTATAAGGATTAAGCGATTTCCTTCTTCAATTAAAAGACAACGAGCCGCAATGTCAATAAGATTATTTTCGTCTGCTGGATTGGTTTTATTCCAAATGGTTTTTGGAACAACGCCAAACATAGCTCCGCCATCTAATTTAAAATTTCCTGCTTCTATTGGGTAAAGTTTCATGATAAATATTATTAAAAACGTTGCAATTTACTAAATAGGTTGGTTTGATAAACGATAAAATCGATTTTTTCTATGGAAATATTAGTTATAAAAATGTTAGCGTTTGTTGATAAAATCGATAATTGTAGTAACTTTGCCATTAATTTAGACAAAATCAAAATAAGCAATGATAAAAGTTTCTGATTCAGCAAGCAAAAAAATCATCGATATGATGAAAGATGACGGTTTTGACGCTGCCAAAGATTACGTTAGAGTAGGCGTAAAAAGTGGTGGTTGCTCAGGTTTGTCATATGAATTAAAATTTGACAAAGAGCTTGGAGAAAACGATAAAGTTTTTGAAGATAATAATGTAAAAATAGCCGTAGAAAAGAAATCGTTTTTGTATTTAGCAGGAACAATTTTAGAATTTTCTGGCGGATTGAACGGAAAAGGATTTGTATTTAATAATCCAAATGCAAGTAGAACTTGTGGTTGCGGAGAATCATTTTCGTTATAAAAACTATGGCAAAATATACTGAAGACGACTTAAAAGTCGAATTGGAAAACAAAGAATACGAATATGGATTCTATACCGATCTAGATTCGGAAACGTTTCCTATTGGGTTAAATGAAGACATTGTTCGTGCGATTTCTTTGAAAAAAGAAGAACCTCAATGGATGACCGATTGGCGTATCGAAGCTTATCGTGCATGGCAAGAAATGGTGGAGCCAGAATGGGCAAATGTTCATTATGATAAACCAGATTTTCAAGCCATTTCATACTATTCAGCACCTAAAAAAGCTGATCCAAACAAAACACTTGACGATGTTGATCCTGACCTTTTAGAAATGTATAAAAAGTTAGGAATATCTATCGACGAACAAAAGAAATTGAACAATGTTGCTATGGATATTGTTGTCGATTCGGTTTCGGTAGCTACTACTTTCAAGAAAACATTGGCGGAAAAAGGCATCATTTTCATGAGTATTTCGGAAGCCATTCGTGAATATCCAGAATTAGTTCAAAAATATTTAGGAACCGTTGTACCTCAAAGAGATAATTTTTATGCAGCATTAAATTCGGCTGTTTTTTCTGACGGAAGTTTCTGTTATATTCCAAAAGGCGTTCGTTGTCCGATGGAATTATCAACCTATTTCAGAATAAATCAAGCAGGAACAGGACAATTTGAAAGAACACTTCTTATTGCTGACAAAGGCAGTTATGTTTCTTACTTAGAAGG
>CANGUP010000177.1 GCA_947457105.1 Flavobacteriaceae bacterium | reverse complement strand
TTTTATTTATATCTAACATTTCTTTATTTAGAATTTTTCTAAATACAAAAGTAATAAAATTGAAACTGATTTCTACCAAACAGATGTTAATAAAATCATAGTTTTATAAATGTAAAATTTTATAATGGTTACTGATTTCATTTTTAATTTATAAATTGCATGAAAATCTATTTACAATGAAAAAATTCTTCAAAATATTCTTGGTTTTACTAGTATTTGTTTTAGTTTATCTTCGAATAGAAATTTATCCGCAACTTGATATGATAACTGGTTTTTCATCTAAAAGCGTTACATCAGGCCATTTTTTAGATAATCGTTCGTTGGAAACCATTGAACAAGGCGATAATGATATTGATAAAATAGATTGGGCAACCAATGAAATTAATAATTCGGAACGATTTGTTATTTCAAAAGTTTATGGATTAAAAGAACGAAAATCCATTTATCGTGAAGGTTTGGGCGCAACTTTAATCAATGATGATTTTGACATTTCCAAACCGTACAATGTTCCGAAAAGGACTAAAATAAATACTAATTTACCTTTTCCTTATGGGAATTTGGAACCAAAAGACACTGTTTTTTCAAATATTGATTATGTCAAATTAAAAGGTGTTATTGAAGATTCTTTTGATAAAAAAGGTCAAAAAGACAAGCGAACACGCTCGGTGATTGTAATTTATAAAAACAAAATTATTGCCGAAAAATACGAAGATGGTTTTAATAAAAACTCGAAAATATTAGGTTGGTCGATGACAAAAAGTTTGACGGCAACCTACTTCGGAATTCTGCAAAAACAAAGTAAATTCGATATCATGAAACCTGCACCAATTGCAGAATGGAAGAATGATGAACGCTCTAAAATTACAACAAACGATTTACTTCACATGAACTCTGGATTGGAATGGGAAGAAGATTATGGTAAAATTTCCGATGTGACCAAAATGCTTTTTATTGAGGAAGATATGACCAAATCACAAATCAATAAACCATTGGTTGGAAAACCAAATAACACTTGGAATTACTCTTCTGGAACAACTAATTTATTAAGCGGAATTTTGAGAAAACAATTCAAAACGCATCAAGAATATTTAGATTTTTGGTACACCAATTTATTAGACAAAATCGGCATGAATTCAGCTATCGTTGAAACCGATATGGCTGGAAATTTTGTTGGTTCATCTTATGGCTGGGCAACAACTCGTGATTGGGCAAAATTTGGCTTATTGTATTTACACAAAGGCAATTGGAACGGCGAACAAATCTTTGACGAAAGTTGGGTAAAATACGTGTCAACACCAACTAATACTTCCAATGGACAATATGGTGCACAATTTTGGTTAAACGCTGGCGGAAGATTTCCAAATGCTCCAAAAGATATGTATTATGCAAGTGGTTATCAAGGACAAATGGTAGCAATTTTCCCAAGTCACGATTTAGTAATTGTTAGAATGGGTTTAAAAGAAGATCCTGAATTTGATTTTAATGGATTGTTGAGTGGAGTTGTTGGGAGTTTAGAAAAATAGGCACATAAAAATGCATGTTTTTACTTTAAATGTGTAATATTTCTGGTTAACATGTAACTACTTTTGTTAGGTTTTTTAAAAAAAATTATGAATATGAAAAGGATTTTTGGCGGATTCCTTACGGTTTTAGGAATTGTTGGACTTTATATACAGCTGTAGTTTTTTCAAGTACAGCAGGAAGCGAAAGAGATATAAAGTCTTTAATTATTTATGGAGTATTAGGTGTTGTTTTTTTGTTTCTGGTATAGAATTGATTATAACAACTAAGGACGAATCATAAAAACTTAAATAAAAAAAGCTTTCCGAATGGAAAGCTTTTCTGTTATATAAAAGAAATTTTTATCTATAAATCAAACCCTAAATTAACACCCAATTTGTTGGCAATAATCTTGGTAATTCGTTGTTTTAATTCAGGTATTTTTATGCTTTCTATTACACTATTTGAAAACGCATACATCAACAAAGCTTTAGCTTCTTTCTTTGGAATTCCGCGGCTTTGCATATAAAACATAGCGCTTTCGTCTAATTGACCAATCGTACAACCATGCGAACATTTTACATCATCGGCAAAAATTTCTAATTGTGGTTTGGCGTTGATTGTAGCTTTATCACCAATTAAAATGTTGTTATTTTGCTGAAAAGCATCCGTTTTTTGAGCTTCTTTTTCTACGTAAATTTTTCCGTTGAAAACACCTGTTGAACTGTCTGCTAAAATTGTTTTATAGTTTTGATGACTTTCACAATTTGGCGTAGCGTGATTTACAAGTGTGTAATGATCAACATGTTGCTTGTCGCCAATAATCGTAATTCCTTTTAAAGTTGAATCGATTCTTTCTCCAAAATGATAGAAATTTAAGTTGTTTCTAGTAATGTTTCCTCCAAAAGAAAACGTATGCACCGAAACTCTACTTTCTTGTTTTTGAGAAATAAAGGTGTTATCAATTAGGTTTGCCGTTAGCAAATCGTTTTGAATTTTATAATAATCTACAATTGCGCGTTTTTGAGCAAAAATCTCTGTAACTGCATTAGTTAACACCGGGTTTTCATTTAACGATTGATGTCTTTCAATTATTTGAACGTGAGCATTTTCACCTACAATTACCAAATTTCGAGGTTGAACCATCAAAGCATTTTCAACTCCAGTAGAGAAATATATGATTTCGATTGGTTTTTCAACCACTTTACTTTTCGGAATGTTGACGTACGCACCTTCGTTTGCGAAAGCGGTATTCAACGTAGTTAAAGTCTCATCTTTGCTCGCGATTTTGTTGAAATACTCGTCAATAACCATTTTGTATTTTGGTTTGGTCAATGCCGATGACATCAAGCAAACATCCAATCCATCATGTGTAGTTGATGATAAAAACGAAGAGAATTTTCCGTCCACAAAAATCACTTTATAGGTGTCAATTTCGTGTAAAAAGTATTTTTTTACCTCAGCAAATTCAATAGCATTCTCGTGTTTTGGAAAAACGGTGAAGTCATTTTTTAAGATGGCGTTCAACGAAGTATATTTCCATGCTTCCTCTTTTTTGGTTGGGAAACCTTTATTTTCAAAGTTTTTTATAGCCGAAGTACGCACATCATGCAACTGCGAAGTCACATCGATTTGTTCTTCAAATGCCATGAAAGACGATACTAATTTTTCTTTTAAATCCATAATTTTGTTGTCGGTTGTCAGTTGTTTTTGTTGTCCGTTTGAAACCGATAACAGACAACTGATAACTTTTTAAACTAATTCACTTTTTATCCAATCGTATCCTTTTTCTTCTAATTCGTAAGCAAGCTCTTTTCCGCCTGATTTTACGATTTTTCCATCCATCAAAACGTGAACGAAATCTGGAATGATGTAATCTAACAAACGTTGGTAGTGCGTAATTACTAACACTGCGTTGTTTTCGTTTTTCAATTTGTTTACACCATTAGCCACAATTCGAAGTGCATCAATATCCAAACCTGAATCAGTTTCGTCTAGAATGGCTATTTTTGGCTCTAACATCGCCATTTGGAAGATTTCGTTACGTTTCTTTTCTCCACCCGAAAAACCTTCGTTTAGCGAACGAGATAAGAACTTTCTATCCATTTCCAATAATTCAGATTTCTCACGAATTAATTTCAGCATTTCGTTGGCTGGCATTTCTTCTTGTCCGTTAGCTTTTCTCTTTTCGTTAATCGCAGTTTTGATGAAATTCGTAACAGAAACTCCCGGGATTTCTACTGGATATTGGAACGACAAGAAAACACCTTTGTGCGCTCTTTCTTCTGTTGCTAATTCTGAAATATCTTCACCTTCTAAAAGGATTTCACCTTCAGAAACTTCATAATTTTCATTTCCTGCAATGATGGAAGAAAGTGTTGATTTTCCAGCACCATTTGGTCCCATAATCGCGTGAACTTCTCCTGCCTTTATCTCAAGATTAATTCCTTTTAATATTTCTTTGTCTTCAACCGAAGCGTGTAAATTTTTTATTGATAACATTGTTTGAATGTGTTTTTTATTCTGATTTAATATTGATTATCCAACTGATCCTTCCAACGAAATTTCTAATAATTTTTGTGCTTCAACTGCAAATTCCATTGGTAATTTATTTAAAACTTCTTTACTGAAACCGTTTACGATTAACGCAATAGCTTTTTCGGTTGGAATTCCTCTTTGATTGCAGTAAAATACTTGATCTTCGCCAATTTTAGAAGTCGTTGCTTCATGTTCGATTTTTGCGCTTGAATTTTTACTTTCGATATAGGGAAAAGTATGCGCGCCACAATTATTTCCCATCAAAAGGGAATCACATTGGGAGAAGTTTCTAGCATTGTCTGCATTAGCACTAATTCTAACCAATCCACGGTAACTATTTTGCGATTTTCCAGCGGAAATTCCTTTAGAAATAATAGTCGATTTAGTGTTCTTTCCTAAATGAACCATCTTAGTTCCAGTATCCGCTTGTTGAAAATTATTGGTTACGGCAATAGAATAAAATTCTCCAATTGAATTATCTCCTTTTAAAACCACTGATGGATATTTCCATGTTACAGCAGAACCTGTTTCTACTTGTGTCCATGAGATTTTTGCGTTTTTTTCGCAGATTCCTCTTTTGGTAACGAAGTTAAAAACACCACCTTTTCCTTCTTTGTTTCCAGGATACCAATTTTGAACCGTTGAATATTTGATTTCAGCATCGTCCAATGCGATTAATTCAACAACAGCTGCGTGCAATTGATTTTCATCACGACTTGGGGCTGTACAACCTTCTAAGTAAGAAACATAACTGCCTTTGTCAGCAATAAGAAGTGTTCTTTCAAATTGTCCTGTTCCTGCTTGATTTATTCTGAAATAGGTTGATAATTC
>CANGUP010000176.1 GCA_947457105.1 Flavobacteriaceae bacterium | reverse complement strand
TTCAAGGTATCAGCCAGAAGTTGCCTGGAAAAGATATAGAGCCAGAGCAGCAATTGAACCTACAATATCTCATTTAAAAAGAAACCACGCTTTAGGATTAAACTTCCTCAAAGGCGTGGTTGGTGATATTCATAATGCACTTTTGGTAGGTGTCGGGTACAATTTAAAACTACGATTCAATCAAATCAAGGAGCAAATTGTTTTTTGGCTTTAAAAATTGTTCGACTTCATTAATCAAATTAATATCCCTATTTTTATGCAACTTAAAAACTACGCTTTTTAAGGAATGACTATCTTAAATTAATTCGTAGTTTTGTACCAGATTTTTCATAATTTAATTGTTTTGAAATTCAATTAAATAGGAGAATTTTTATTCTTATGGACAATCTTTTTTATATTTTTTTATAGGTGTAGGCGTTTAGTTCGCCCAATTTAAAAATTAGAATTACCTTTGTCAAATGATTGCATGGGAAAAATTTATAGGTGTGAATTCAATTATATTTAACAAGAGATTTAAAGAAGATATAGACGGTTACGAATTCCTTACTTCAAATTAATAATTGACAAATGGAAAGAATATTCACCATTGAAAAAGGAGTTTTTTAAATTAAAACGAGTAGCATCGTAATATGGAAAGAACTTCAAAGAATTGCATATACATATTATGAATATCAAAGGTTGGTTGAGAGGAGTTCACCATCATTGTAACAAAGAACACATGCAAGATTATCTAAACGAATATCACTTTAGACACAATAGAAGGTCAATTATGGGGACAATATTCGATATGTTAATGAAAAAGATGGTGTTTTTGAATAAAAATCAATAAAATCAACATATAACAAGGGAGGTCTAAACGCCTATACCTATAAATTTATTTGTTAAAATTCTGTAACTTTGTATACTGGCTAATATATTTAATTATTTAATGACAAAAGTTTATTTGATTTATGAGAAAATTTTTATATTATATATTTTTCTATTTATTTAGTTTAAATAACTGTTATTCAGGTGATTTAACCTTAAATGATACGTACAAAGTTTTGGATTCTACTAAACAAAAATCTTCGGATGACCCTCTAAAATTACTTTTTGAAGAAGGAATAAAAGCCTATGAAAAGCACAATTATAATAATGCAATTTCTATTTGGAAAAAAGTATTAAAAGTAAATGAAAAGAAAAAAAACATAGAATTAGGTTACAAAACTAAAGTTAATATAGGTGCTGCCTACAACGCAATTGGATATCATAAAACCGCTTCTCAGTATTTTATTTCGGTTAATTCTGCACAAAAAAAGAATAAAAATGACATGTATTGGGTTAACAATATAAACATTGGCGTTTGTTATATGTCTTTGGAACAGTATGAATTAGCTAAACAATATTTTGAGTCTACAAAAGAAATCACGCCTTATATCTCTTTCGTTAAAAAGTTAAATTTAGCCAAATGGTATGGCTTGAATAACGATAAGCCTAAGTTTTTTGCATTTCAAAAAGAAGTTTCTAGTCAGATCAAAAATTATCCAATGTTTGAAAGTATTTGGGAAGAAGTACAACTTGAGTTTTTAATACTTTGGAAAGAAAAAGTTAAATTAAAAAATTTGTTACAGGACTTGAAGCCGAAATATAAAGCAAATAACTTATTCTTAAAATTAAAAACCAATCAAGGGTTATTACTTTTGGATGATATGCCTTTAGAGGACATTTCGGGAATATTAAAGTATGAAAATGAAGTTAATAGTTCTAACGATTTATTTTTGAAAAACCTGTACTTCAAATATTTAAAAGAATTTTATTATAAGCAAAATAATATCGATTTATATCGAAAATTTGACAACTTCTGGGAAGATAGCAATGAAAAATTTGTCAAAGAAAAAAATTTAGTATACTTGGAAGATTTTAAAGCTGCAGAGCGTTTAGAAGAGTTACAAGGAAAGTTTTCACAAGAACAATTAAAAAATCAACTTATTCAAAATCAATTATCTAAAAGTAATTTGATGTTTAGATTTTCTATTATTGTAATAGTAATGGGGCTTGGAATTATTTTTTTATTAATTAGAAATTATAAGAAGAACAAGAAAATTCTTTTGTTAAATGCTGTCCAGTCACAAAACGAAATATTAAAAAAAGAATTTGAAAAAATAGAATTATCAGAAAATTTAAAGGAAACATCGGATGAATTAAACACGTCTATTATCAATATAAAAAAAGTAGCCTTGTTAAAAAAACAATTGGAAAATATAGCAGATGAAAAAGACCCAAACTACAATGAAAAAGAAACGTTAAAAAAGCTAAAATTGTGCTTAAATTCATTTTTTGATAATTACAGAGAGTTGACTCAAATTATGCAAAAAAAATTGAATGTTGATAAAATAATTAATCACGTAAATATTAATTTTCCTGAAATTACAGAAAAAGAAAAACGGGTAATTGAGTACATCACACTTCATTTCACTACAAAAGAAATTGCATTATTGATGGATAAATCCGAAAAAAGTATAGAGTATTATCGTTCACAAATCCGTAAAAAAATGAATTTGGGTTCTAACAGTTCACTAGAAGAATTTTTAAACTCTTTTTTTTAAAAGAAATTTTACACTATCCTTAAAATTGTGTACATTAAAAATATAGGGGTTTGGCTTTTAAATTAAAGTTGAACCCTTTTTCATATTTAGTAAAGAACTGGTTTAAAATTAATCCCAAATTATTGTATTGGCATAGAACATTATTTATTTTCATCTTTTGTTTTTTTTCTGAATAATATACACTTCTTAATGTTTTCCAAGAATATAATTTCTTAAAAGAGGCATTTATTTTTTTAGTTAAAGTGAATATTTCTCTCTAATTTATAATAAAATAACCCTAAAAATAAATTTCAGTGTAAAAATTAAGTTTTGATAATCAGTTATTTAAAACCATTTAACATATGTTTAATTAATAAAAAAACCCTGATTACTTTCAATTTGTTAGAAATTTTATTAGAATTAATAATTTTGCACTTTAATTTTTTTTTTATGAAAAATATATATGCTTTAGTTATAAGTTTATTTCTAATAAATTTAACATTTTCTCAAAATTACGATGCAAATTTTAATTCATTTAATTTTGGATCGAATTTTGTAAATAAAATTGGAAATGGCCAAAGTAATGGCAATAAAGTTTTATATACAAATGTAATCACAATAGGTGGGCAATCTATTGATGTTATAGTAACAACAGTGTCAGTAAGTAATGTTTCATCATTTCAAAACTATGATGGTGGTGGTACTGCTGCAGAAATACCATTTTTTAATCCTAGATTATCTTTTGGATCTGGAGGAGGTTCTTTTAAAGTAAATTTTCAATTTATTTTAGGAGGTTCTTATAATAATACTACAAATACAGGAACAAATATTCAGATAAAAAATTTTTACATAAATTCTTATGATTTAGATGGTAATGGTAGTATTGGAACAAATCAATTTAATGAATTTCAATTTTTTTCTTCTTATGAACTTGGTGGGCCTTTTTTAGCTTCAACCAATACTAATAACACTCCTCCATCAGGAAATACAGTAATTAATGTAATTCCAATCCCAAGCGAGAATACTACAAAATTCAGGTCAACTCATTATTTAAATAGCGGTACAACAATAACAGATCAAACTAGAGTAAGGTTAACTTATGCAAATTTTATTTCAAATGTTACTATAAATATGGGGTCTGAAGGAAGTGGTCTAGCTTTCTTTTTTTTAGATTTTTCTACCGGTCCTAGTTTTGGAACAGCAGTATCAACTTTAGATTCAGATAGTGATGGTATAATTGATAGTAACGATGCCTGTCCCAATACTGCTCTTGGTGTTACGGTCGGCACTAATGGATGTCCGCTCCCTCCAGCCACTCCAATAGCAAGTGTAACAGTACAACCAACATGTGCCATACCAACTGGAACAATAGTTTTTACATCTCCAACAGGTGTTGAATACAGCATTAATGGTACTACTTATCAATCAAGCGCTACTTTCACAGGAGTTGCTCCAGGCACCTACACATTAAGAGTCCGCTCTACAGCAGATAATACATTAGTTACAACTGGTTCAACAGTAACCGTAAATACAGCTCCAGGTGCACCAAGCACCCCAGCAGCGAGTGTAACCGTTCAACCAACTTGTGCCACCACAACAGGAACGATTGTATTCACGACCCAATCAGGTGTTACTTACAGCATTAATGGTACCACATACCAAACAAGTGCTACTTTTACAGGTGTTGCGCCAGGTACTTACACGTTGAGAGTTCGCTCCACAACAAACACTACATGCATAACAGCTGGAGCAACAGTAACTGTAAACGCAGTACCAAGTGTACCAAGCACCCCAGCAGCAAGTGTAACAGTACAACCAACTTGTGCAGTAACAACAGGGACAATCGTATTCACGACCCAATCAGGAGTTGAGTACAGTATTAATGGTACCACATACCAATCAAGTGCTACTTTTACGGGAGTTGCCCCAGGTACTTACACACTTCGTGTTCGCTCAACAACAGATACTACCTGTATTACTTCAGGTTCAAGTAATGTAACAGTAAACGCAGTACCAAGTGCACCAAGCACTCCAGCAGCGAGTGTCACAGTACAACCAACTTGTTCATTAACAACAGGTACAATAGTATTCACTTCCCAATCAGGAGTTGAGTATAGTATTAATGGCACCACTTACCAATCAAGTGCTACTTTTACGGGAGTTGCACCAGGTACTTACACACTTCGTGTTCGCTCAATAACAGATACTACCTGTATCACTTCAGGTTCAAGTGTAACAGTAAATGCTGTACCAAGTGCACCAAGCACTCCAGCAGCGAGTGTCACAGTACAACCAACTTGTTCATTAACAACAGGTACAATAGTATTCACTACCCAATCAGGAGTAGAATACAGTATTAATGGTACAACATATCAATCAAGTGCTACTTT
>CANGUP010000175.1 GCA_947457105.1 Flavobacteriaceae bacterium | reverse complement strand
AGCGTACTAGCATGGGGTGCTAGGGGTCGCTGGTTCGAATCCAGTCATCCCGACACTACTACCAAAAAGACAATTCGACTGGGAATTGTCTTTTTTTCTTTTATCCAAACCCCTTGTATTTACTGCGATTTCATGAAATAAAGTATTGATTCGATTAGTTCGAACTGTGTCATTTTTCTTGTCATATAAGAGACCTTCCGGAAACACCAAATATTGTAATTGTTGCTTTTCATAGTAATCTGAAGAAACCCATAACTGACTTATGTTTTCGGCGATTTTCAGTCCTTTTTCAACGGCTTTTTCGAGGTTCGAACTCGAATTTGCATTCGTTTTGATTTCTTGGGTTAATTGGTTGAGTTCTTCACTGTATTTTGAAGTGAATTTATCAAACTGTTCTTTGGTAATTTCATTCAAAACAAATCGCTCTTCTAGTTTACTAAGGATATTCTGAAGTTCTGAAATTCGTTTTTTATTTGTAACACTATCGACCTTATTGTTGGCCATTTTCTTTGATAGTTTATTAAGTAGAATTAGCCTTAATTTATCTTTGGTTGTTTTGTTGTATTCAAATGATAGAAGAAGGTTTTCAAAATGTCTATTTAGTTTCTTTGCAACAATATTTATTTTAGTTCCCGATTCTCTGGTCTTATAATAAAATATTTTTCTCTTTTTATTTTGATAGCCGGTAAAGGGACTGTTACTATCCAAATCCCTCACAAATACTTTTAATGGCAATTCATCTCTAGACAAATTTTTAGGCACTCCGCTAATTGCATTTTGTTTGCTAATTTGATTTGCTTTTAAAAAAACATCTTCTTTGATTAAAGCAGGATGTTTTCCGGGTATTAATTCACCAGGTAACAATGAACTATACACATAACCGCAATAAAATGGGTTTGCAAAAATCCAAGCCATATTACGCAGCGTAACTTTCAGCCCCTTTAAGGCTAATTTGTCGATAATTTGTTGATTACTGTATTTTCCAGAAGCTTTCCATTCAAATGCGCTACGCAGCAATATTCCCTGATTATTTATAACGTTCATATGTTTGTCAGCGGTTGCATACTTTACCATATTGGTGTAACCAAGTGGTGTTGGATACGGCCAATATCCTTTTTTTATTATCGACTTCGAACCTGATATACTTTTATCTCGGCGCATGTCATTGTCCAATTTACTTATGAGCATGTAGAGATTTTCCTGGAAACTTCCAGTGGGTGTAAAAGAATCTACTTCTTGGGTAACGGAAATAATTTTGACTCCTAATTTCTTTAGATTTTCTAAAAGAAAAATCCCATTAGAGCCAGAACGGGAAAACCGGTCGTAACTATAAATTAATATCGCTGAAACAGAACTGTCTTTTGCAATATCTGCAAGCATCTTTTTGAACTCTTTTCGTTCGTCTGTTTTGGCTGATTCGAAGGTTCCACCGTATTTTTTTTTGATAAACAAATTGTTCTTTGCAGCATATTCGTCCAACCGTTCAAATTGCCAAGCCAAACTATTTCCGTTTATCATTTGGTCTTTTGACGAAACCCGATCATAGGTATAGCAAATATTTCCAGCACGTGGAGTCACTACTTTAGAAATTGGGTTAAGCCTCTTGCCCATTAATTCCTCTAGCGCAAATTTGTTACTCGTTTTCATTATCATAATTTTCATTTAATAGGTACGCAACGATGACATCAGCAAATACGTCAAGATGTTGCATGAGTTCATTTATTTCTTGGTCAGTGTACTTTTTACTTGCTTCCTCTCTTACATGTTTTTTGGCTTTTTCAAGTTCCATTGTTACCTCAATCAGGCAAAAGAAGTAGACTATACTTGTTTTGCGCTTTTAGGTAGTTTAGTGCTAAGGGATGCTTAGGACAGTATTATTTTTTTAAAATTTCTCTTCTTGTATTGTTGATTATAAGGTGTTTATCATTTCTATAAACCAGTTCTATTTTTTCATATTGTTTTAATCCCAGAATTTTCCTGACTTCTTTAGCGTGCTCATTTTTGAGGTTTTCTTCAAAAGTCAAATTCATCGTCAAATCACCACTTTGGTGTTTGGTTATTTTAATTTCTTTACACAAATCATCATTAAGGGCGTCAATGATTTTCTTTTCGTTAGCATCGAACAATCCAAATTGGAAAGTGTATTTATCAAAGGACGAATCTTCAAAAAGCTGAGCGACTAGCGGCACTAATGGAACATTTATAAACGTAGTATTCGTTAGACTATGGGCAATTGCTTTGGCCACATCCGTGAAAGCCTCATTAGGGTCATTTTTCATAAACTCTACCTCTACAAACCCATCATTTTTTTTTATTATCAGTGACACGGTAACTTGTCGAATTAAAACTTCAAACAGTACATTGCCAATGTGTTTAAACAAAATGATATTTTTTTTATCAATAAAACTGTCAATCATGGTTAAAAAACTTCCGTCAAGCAAAATCGGCTTAATCACTTCGTGGTAATCTTCAGGTATGTTTTTTAGTATTGAATTTATAAAATCATCAGTTGAAATCGAGGCCAACTTATCATGATCGAATTGAATTAAACCATACATAATTCCTTTTACAGCTCTGATGGTGGGGAAGTCAACATTAAACTCACGAAGTTCTTTAATGATTAATAACCATAGTGCGTCAAAGACATTCAACAACACACGCTCTCTTTTTTCATTTGGAATCGACTTGTCCTCATTTGATGAGGTTACTAAATTTTCCTTTTTCCAATGCAGGTAATTCCTCGAAGCTATTCCCAATAAGTTAAGTGGAATTTTCTTTTCAAAAATTTTGGGGTAAAACTCGTATAGGTTCATCTTGTTATTTTTTTTGATTGTCAAATGTAATATAAAATTTACTTATTACATTACTGTTATTTAAAATATTTATTTATTTTTACTCAAAAATTTGTTAAGATATGAAAAAACCAATTAAAATTTGCAAAAACCCAGACTGCCAAGATGAAATTCCAGACTATAAATCAGCCAAAAAAGAACATTGCAATGACTACTGTAGAAATCACCATGGGTATATCAGACGAAGTGCAGAAAATCTTGAATTTGATTTAAGTAGAAAAGGCGCAATAAAAATCTATAAGCTCCTCAAATTATATAAAGATAGCGGCATTAATGAGCAAGATTTAGACATATTTGAAAAACTAGGGCTCGACACAAAATATCTTCCAGAGCCATCATTCTTTCTAGTCAATGGTATAAAAACAAAATGCTATGTATTAAAAGATATCATATTTGGACTTGACCCAAAAACAGAAACTAAAATTATTATTTATAAATCTAAAAAGTAACATGAAAGAAATTATTCTTACCTCTAGACAAAAAATGTTATCTCCTGATCGACAAGCCTGTGAATTAGGACAAATCCAAACACCCAAAAAAATGGAGAACAACAAAATAGTAACCTATATTTTAATTGGTGTAGCTGTAACAATTACAGTAGGATTTATTTCTTATGCGATTTATCAAAAGCAGGAAGAAAACAAAAGAAAAAAACAAAATTAATTTTAATTAAAAAATCAATGAAAATCGCTGATAACTGCTAATCACTGATTTAATTTGGTTGTAATTAACAGTAAGTAGTATTAATCGAAAATCTCTTTTTATCAAAGGTTTTTTCTGTCTTGATAGTCCCGATAATTTTATAGTAAAACGAGTGATAATTTTACTAATAGCCTCTGTGATTTAAAACTCAAAACAGTATTCTAATCTACTTATTAAACAAATTTTGATACACCAGCGGCTTGACTTCTTTGCTAACCTCCGTATTTTTTTTAGGGCTTTGGTGTATTATTCTTTAATAATTAGTGACTCAACTACTTTCACCTTGTACATCTACATAAATAACCAATCAATAGCTGGTTAATGCTAAACCGCAGTTGCATGATGACTTTTCCGTTCTGCTCTTTAAACGTTTCGCTGCTGTGCCATAAATGCCGCGTAATGTACTGACCTCTACCCTACAGACTTATTCTCAATCCAAATACTTGAGTTTTTACGGGATCTTGTAGATAAAGTGCCGTAGGTATCATGTCGCAAAATTTTATTGTTTTAATGTGTCTTAGAAAAATAATTTAGAAACTCTTTTGAGCCTAAAATATCAACTTCATTTGACAGTCCTAAAATAAAACGGGATATTGGCTTTGGATTGTTAATGGAACAAGACAATAGATATGTGCTTTTGTTAGGTTCTAATTTGATAAATGGAATAACCAAAGGATATTCTTCTTTTAAAATGACATACGCCCGTAGTGATAACCTAAGTTGAATATCGAATTTTTCTCCATTCCATTCCGAAAAACCAAACACATCGATGGGGTCTAACTTATGCAAGCTCTTAAATTCTTGTTTGGTCTCTAGCGTTTCAACATCAGTGATTCGTTCTACGTTGAAATATTTGTTTTTCTGTGTGGCCTCTTCAAAGGCACAAATCGATGTATAGTTATCTGTAAACGCGATGGGTTCCACCAAACGGTCATCAATTTTTTGAGAATTTGCCGAATGATAACTTTTCAAGATCACTTTGTTTTCCTGTTGGATTGCCAAACTTAATTTTTGAACAATCTTCCCCAAATGCGCATTTAAGATATGCTTACCATGAACTGCAATTTCGGACTTGAAGTAAATTTTCTTCAAGACAGCGTCTTTAAGTTTGCTTTGTTTTGCTGAACTCAAAAGCAATTCTTTAAGCAATGTTACCTCCTCATTGGTAAACGATTCAGCTTCATCATATAGCCCGCCTTTTATGTGGTAGCGTTTGTTCTGGTCACGTTCCAATTCAAACCCCAATTCTTTAATCAAATCCAGGTATCTATAGACGGTGCGTTCCGTACTTTCGATAAAACCTGACATAAACCTGATGGATTTTGCAGGTTCTTTTTGAAGCAAGGAAATGAGCTGAAGCACTCTCAGTATTTTATGTTGATTAAGCATCCTTCTTTATTTTAACGACAAATTAGGTCAATATATATCACATTAGCAAGGCGTTGTCCCAAGTTGTCAAAAATAATCAGGTTGTTTGTTCCTAATTAATTTAAAAACATATCAAATGAAGAAATTATTATTTATT
>CANGUP010000174.1 GCA_947457105.1 Flavobacteriaceae bacterium | reverse complement strand
ATATGCAATCAAAAGCCACAACTCCTGAACAATATATAGCAGAACTTCCAGAGGATAGAAGAGAAGCTATGTCAAAACTTCGTGAAATAACGTTACAAAATCTTCCAAAAGGTTTTGAAGAGCAAATTAGTTATGGTATGTTGGGTTATTTTGTACCACATTCTATTTATCCAAATGGTTATCATTGTAATCCTAAAGATCCACTACCATTTTTTGCCATTGCTTCTCAAAAGAATTCTGTAAACATTTATCACATGATGGTTTATTCTGATAAAAATCTAAACGATTGGTTTTCGGCTGAATATCCTAAATATTGTAAATCAAAATTAGACATGGGAAAAAGTTGCATCCGTTTCAAGAAAATAAACGATATTCCTTATGATTTAATTGGAGAATTACTTTCAAAAGTTACATTAGAACAATGGATTTCTGAATATGAAAATACGCTAAAAAAATAATAATGTTAGATATAGTAAAAGAAAATTATAGTGCCATTTTTGAAGAAAAACTTCTTGAAGAAATAGCCCAAGTGGCAAGAATCTATGATTTTAAAGAAGGCGATGTGCTGATAGATTTTGGTGATTATATAAAGAATATGCCTTTGTTATTAAAAGGTGCAATCAAAATTCTAAGAGAAGATTTTGATGAAGGTGAACTATTATTATACTTCATAGAAAAAGGAGATACTTGCGCGATGACAATGGCATGTTGCCTTGGCGATACTAAAAGCGAAATTAAAGCCGTTGCCGAAACCGATGTGCAATTAATTATGATTCCAGTCAGTAAAATGGAAGAATGGTTAGGAAGATATAAATCATGGCGTAATTTTGTTTTCAATAGCTACAACAATCGATTGAAAGAAATGCTAACAGCAATTGATAATTTGGCATTTATGAATATGGACGAACGTCTTTTGAATTATCTTTTTGAGAAAGCAAAAATCAATAAAACCAATCAGGTTCAAAACACACATCAAGAAATTGCTTACGATTTGCATACTTCACGTGTAGTAATTTCTCGACTTTTAAAAGCTTTAGAAAACGAAGGAAGAATAAAATTACACAGAGCTTCCATCGAAATTGTTGTATAATTGTAACAATAGTTACCCAATTTAAAAGTATAAATACGAACTTTGTTCCGCAAAATTTAGTATATGGAAATCTCTCATATAATTGGATATATTTTAGCAGTTTTTGTTGGAATCACTCTTGGTTTGATAGGAAGCGGAGGGTCAATTTTATCGGTTCCTATTTTAGTTTATGTTATGGGTGTTGAGCCTATACTTGCAACAGCTTATTCTTTATTTGTAGTTGGAACAACGGCATTATTTGGAGGTGTTCAAAAAGCAAAACAAAAATTAGTCGATTTAAAAAAAGTAGTATTATTTGGCGTTCCCACAATTCTTGCAGTTTTTTTAACACGAAAATTCATTGTGCCCAATATTCCTGAAGTAATCTTTTCTACAACTTCATTTACATTGCATAAATCGGTTTTGATAATGGTTGTTTTTGCTATTGTCATGATTGCTGCATCACTGAGAATGATAAAGCCTTTAAAAGAAAAAATCATTAATGATGATTCTAAACTAAACTATATTGCAATTTTTTCTCAAGGAATTTTTATAGGATTGGTAGCAGGATTCGTTGGCGCTGGTGGCGGATTTTTAATTATTCCTGCCTTATTGTTTTTAGCAAAAACGCCAATGAAAATGGCAGTCGGAACATCACTTTTTATCGTTTCAGTTCAATCATTAATAGGTTTTATTGGTGATATTCGTCCGGAACAAAAGTTGGATTGGAATTTAATTATAATCTTCACAGTTTGCTCTATAATTGGTGTTTTTGTAGGAAGTTATCTCTCAAAAAAAATCGAAGGAGAAAAACTCAAAACAGGTTTCGGGTGGTTCGTTCTCGCCATGGGAATTTATATCATTATTAAAGAAACATTTTTTCCATAATAAATGCTAATTGTAACAATTGATACATTTTAAAAGTATTATATTGTTTAATTTTACATCATTAATATTTAGAATATGATTATAGAACAAATTTATACAGGTTGCTTAGCACAAGGTGCTTATTATATTGAAAGTAATGGTGAAGTTGCTATCATCGATCCACTTCGTGAGGTGCAACCTTATGTTGATAAAGCTACTGCCAATGGAGGCAAAATAAAATACATTTTCGAAACCCATTTTCATGCTGATTTTGTTAGTGGTCACGTTACTTTAGCTGAAAAAACAGGTGCTCCAATTGTTTTTGGACCCAATGCCAATCCAACTTTTGAAGCGCAAATTGCTAAAGATGGTGAAGTTTTTCAATTGGGAGAAATAACAATTACATGTCTTCACACACCTGGTCATACCATGGAAAGCTCGTGTTATTTATTGAAAGATAAAAACGGAAAAGATTATGCTCTTTTTAGTGGAGACACTTTATTTTTAGGTGATGTCGGCCGTCCTGATTTGGCTCAAAAAGCTGCTGATATGACGCAAGAGCAACTTGCCGGAATTCTTTTTGATAGTTTACGTAACAAAGTAATGAATTTAGCAGATGATGTTATCGTTTACCCAGCGCATGGTGCCGGAAGTGCTTGCGGAAAAAATTTAAGCAAAGAGACGGTTGGAAGTATAGGAGACCAAAAGGCGACTAATTATGCGCTTCGTGCCGATATGACACGTGAAGAATTTATAAAAGAAGTTACCGATGGTTTATTGCCACCTCCAGCTTATTTTCCTATGAATGTGAAGTTGAATAAGGAAGGATATGGTAACGTAGAAGATATTATCAAAGAAGCAAAAGCTTTTGACGCAAAAACATTTGAATTAGTAGCTAACGAAACAGAAGCTTTAATTTTGGATGTTCGACACCAAGACGATTTTGAAAAAGGGCATATTCCGAAATCAATTTTTATTGGTATTGAGGGACAATTTGCTCCTTGGGTTGGTGCTTTGATTTTAGACATCAAACAAGAAATTCTTCTTGTAACTCCAGAAGGTAGAGAAGAAGAAACTATCAAAAGATTAGCAAGGGTAGGATATGACAATACTTTAGGTTATTTAAAGGGTGGATTTGAAGAATGGAAAAATGCTGGATTAGAATATGATACAGTTACTTCTGTTACAGCAGAAAAATTGGATGAGATTCTGAATCAAGTTCATAATGACAATGAAAAGGTTCCAGTTTTTGACGTAAGAAAGCCAGGGGAATATGCTTCTGAACACATTTTAGACGTTCCTTCAACTCCTTTAGATTTTTTAAACGAACATTTAGCTGAGTTTCCTAAGGAAGAAGATTTTTACTTGCATTGCGCCGGAGGTTATCGTTCTATGATTGCGGCATCGATATTAAAATCACGTGGTTATCATAACGTAATCAACGTATTAGGTGGTTTTGCTGCCATACGAAATACTGGAATTAAAACAACAAATTACGTTTGTCCATCTACATTGAAATAAATAAAAAATGAAACAATTACTGTTTACCAATTGGCATTTTATGCGTATTCTTAGAGTAGCATTGGCTTTATTTTTATTTTATAATGCTTATCAAACGCACGAATGGTTTTTTATAGTTTTTGGTATCTTCTTTTTGTTTCAAGCCCTTTTTAATATGGGTTGCGGACCAAATGGATGTAATGTAAATTACGATAAAAATAAATAATTATGAACGATTCATTTAAAGATATTATCAATTCTGACAAACCTGTTTTAATAGATTTTTTTGCCACTTGGTGCGGACCATGTCAAATGCTTGGTCCAGTTTTGAAACAAGTAAAAGACAGTTTAGGCGACAGGGTTTCTATTATTAAAGTAGATGTAGATAAAAACCAAGAATTAGCCGCGATGCAACAAGTTCGTGGTGTTCCAACAATGATGTTGTATCAAAGAGGGCAACAACTCTGGCGTCAATCGGGAGTTTTATCTAAAGAAGAAATTATTCAAATTATTCTAGAAAAAACAAATTAATAAATAAAAAATGGAAACAATTTTTGAAGTTGAGAATATAAAATGTGGTGGTTGTATGAACAGTATTAAAACAGCTTTATTAAAAATTGATAACGTAGAAGAAGTTACCATTGATAAAGAAATTGATACCATACTTGTAAAAGGAACCGCGAATAGAGAAACAATTATTGCTAAACTAAATGAGTTAGGCTATCCAGAAAAAGGAGACAATACGTTGCTTCGCCAAGCCAAATCCTATGTAAATTGTGCTATTGGAAGAATGAGTTAGACTAAATAATATGAGTAAAAAAGCAATTATTATAACAGCAGTTGGAGTTATCGTTGGAGCAATTGCAGGATATGCCTACTATCATTATGTAGGTTGCGCTAGCGGAACTTGTGCCATAACCTCTAAACCATTGAACAGCACTTTATATGGAGCATTGATGGGCGGATTGTTATTCAATTTATTTGTAAAGGAGAACAAGAATAAATAAACGTTAATTTATTTTTGTTTAAAGAATAAAATAGTATATTTGGAACACTATTTGATATAAATAAGTAAAGAAACATTAATTTTAAAAATATAAAAAAATGAAAAAAGTAGCATCAATGTTAGCTGTAGTAGCGTTTTTATTTTCAATGAATGTAAACGCTCAAGAGCCAAAACAAAAAAAGAAAAAAGCTAAAACTGAAAAAGCAGCTTCAACAGAAGAAAAAAAATCTTGTAGTGAAGGTGAGAAAAAAAGTGGATGTTGTGCTTCTAAAAAAGCAGCATAATTAGCTAAAATATTTTTAAAAAGCGTTCAAGAAATTGAGGGCACTGAAAAAGTCTTTTTTTAAATAAATCATTAAATAATAAGGAGTAGAAAACTAAGTTTTTCTGCTCCTTTTTTTGTGTATTTAGCTGTAATTACAAAGCTTTGTAGATGTTATAAAACAGCAAACAATACAATTTAGCGCTCATTCTTCGTTATATGATTTAATTGTTCCAAAGGAACATATATTTATAAAGATCAATGATTTATTGATTTTTCTTTTATTTATGATGAGTTGTTAAACAAATATTGCACTACTAATGTTCGTATGGCAGAAAGTTCTATTCGTATACTTACTAAATCTATTAATTAACAAAACAGTAACGATTCCTGTTGAAAAAGGAATAATTCGTTCAAAGTCT
>CANGUP010000173.1 GCA_947457105.1 Flavobacteriaceae bacterium | reverse complement strand
TCTTCACAGCAATTTTCAAATCCTGAAGGTGTTCCGTTGTAGCCATCGGAAATTATCATTCGGTCGCGGACAATTATTGCGCCTACTTGCTTGCGCTTACAATAAGAAAGTTTACTCCATTCAGCAGCAATTCTTAGGTAAGCTTTATCGTATTTATTTTGTTTTTTGTCTTTCATATTAATGCTGAACTTGTTTCAGTATCTCTTCATTAGTTATTTAAGGCTCTAAGGCACAAAGTTTATTTTATTTATTTCTGAACTCTATTCAAATGGAATCTCCTTTAGCCCTGATTGTAGAGGAAATACTTTTCTTTTTTTAAGAAAAGATTGCAACGAAAAGCAGGAAAATGGTTTACAAATATAACTACTGATTTGCTTCTAATCCAACATTATCGTTTCCAAATTGGGCTTTCGATGATTAACGGAATTACAACTCCAATGACAAATGCTGACATGATTAGGGTAAAATCGCGTTTATTAAATCGGAATAAAGTTTGAACGATGAAAGATAAAATTAAAACCACTAAAACTACAATAATTTGCGCAGCTTCAATTCCGAGTGCAAATTCTAGTAATGGCCACAATTTGTCAGTTGGTTTTCCCGGAAGAATTTCTTTAAAATAATTAGAAAATCCTAATCCGTGAATGATTCCGAAGAACAAAGTTATGGTTCCAACAAAGGTGATGCTTTCTTGTTTAGAAGATTTTCCGGCGTTGAAAAGGTTAAAAAATGCTGTTATTAGAATCGTAATTGGAATCATAAATTCGACAATATTAGCTTGAACAGTTACGATATTAAAAACAGAAAGCATCAAAGCTAGTGTGTGTCCTATGGTAAAAATGGTTACTAATAAAAGTATTCTTTTCCAATCTTTGAAAGCATAAGGAACGGTTAGAGCTATTAGAAATAAAACGTGATCATAACCATTGATATCTAAAACATGGTTGAGACCAATTTTGAAATAAATCCAAAAATCTGACATAAGTTCGGTTTTTAGCAATTTTTAGAAATGTAAACTTACAATTTATTTTGAATTTGGCAGAAAAGATTATCTTAAATTCAATGAAAAACATTTTCGGTTTTTGAGGAATTTGAATTATATTTGCATAATAAAACCATTATAATTATGTCATTTTCAGATTTATTTGATAGCGAATTTAAAACGAGAAATAAAGGTCATTTTTCGTCTATTGTTCGTGTTGCCACTTCTGACGGAGATTTGAGCAAAGAAGAAAAAGAATTTCTAGATAAACTAGCTGTAAGATTAGAAATTTCGACAGCTGAATATGAAGAAATACTTGAAAATCCATTGAAATACCCTATCAATCCGCCGTACTCGTATGCGCACAGATTAGAGCGTTTGTATGATTTATCAAGAATGGTTTATGCAGATCACATTCTTGGACCTAAGCAAAAAGAAATTTTAACTCGTTTTGCTTTGGCATTAGGGTTTACTCCAGGAAATGTAAATTACATAGTTGATAAAGCATTGTCTTTATTAGTAATGGGTGTTGATTTAGACACATTTACTTTTGAAATGACTCACATGAATAAATAACAATAAATTGCACAATTTTGGTTTTACCTCAATCAACTAATTTTGGCAGGTTTTTATCTTTTACAATTTGAAGATTTAGTAATTTTTTTCTTTACGAGCTATATTTTTTCAATGTAAAAGAACATTTCAATAAAATCAAATGGCTGTTTTTTTGAATTTTAATTTTTGACAAATCTTAAATATCATCAACCAGCTATTTTTATTGTGATTTGTTTTCTCTTTAAATAACGCTATCATTTCTTTTGATAAGAAGTTTTCGAGCATTCCCAAAAACCATAATGAAGCGCTTATTAATATTTTAAAATATGACTTACTTTATCTAAGATTTTGTTCTATAAATCAGAAGTTTTCATAAATTCTTCTGCCTTGCTAACCATGTTGTAACTTCCACAGAAAAAAGGTACTCTTTGGTGCAATTCTGTTGGCTGAATTTCCATTATTCTTCTATAACCATCAATTGCTTTTCCGCCAGCTTGCTCAGCAATAAAAGCCATTGGATTACATTCATACAACAATCTAAGTTTACCATTTGGAGCTTTTGAACTTGTTGGATAAATGTAAATTCCACCTTTAATCATGTTTCTATGTATATCTGAAACTAGACTTCCGATATATCTCGAAGTATAGGGTCTATCACCTTCTTCTAACTGACAATATTTTATATAATCTTTTACTCCTTGAGGAAAATGCACATAATTTCCTTCGTTTATCGAATAAATAATTCCATCTTTTGGATATTGCATATTTGGATGTGAAAGATAAAAAGTTCCAATTGCTGGATTCAATGTAAAACCATTTACACCGTGACCAGTTGTATAAACCAACATGGTTGAAGTTCCATAAATAACATATCCTGCAGCTACTTGTTGTGTTCCTGGTTGTAAAAAATCTTCGCTTGTTACCGGAGTTCCAATAGGAGTTTTTCTTCTAAAAACTGAAAAAATTGTTCCAACAGAAACATTGACATCAATATTAGAAGAACCATCTAATGGATCCATTAAAACCACATATTTATTACTATGAGAATTATCTGAACCTGCAACAGTAATAAAATCGTCATTTTCCTCAGAGGCAATTCCACACACAATTTCACGATTGATTAAGGTTTGAATAAAAACTTCATTAGCGTAAACATCTAATTTCTGTTGGTCTTCTCCTTGAACGTTTTGTTCACCTGCCGCACCAACAATATCAACCAATCCAGCTTTGTTCACTTTGTAGTTAACAACTTTTGCTGCCAGACGAATTGAGTTTATAATTCTTGATAATTCTCCGGAGGAATACTGAAATGCATTCTGATTTTCAATGATAAATTCACCTAAGGTTTTGTTGCGTTCTTCCATTACGAAATCGTTGTAGTTATTTATGCAAATATCGTTTATTTTATTAAATTTCAAATCAATTAAACGAATTAATACTACAAATTTATTATCAAACTTATTATATCTTTATTCTTCAATTTATTAATTTATAATTCAATGAAAATCAAATCATTTTTAGAAATTCTTTATTAGTTATTTTAAACATTTCAAAATAAATGCTCAAATTAACCTATTAGGAAAAACTCTTAATGCTTTACAAAATGGTGTTGCATAAATAATAAAGTGGTTGTAACAAAAACTACTACTAAAAAAGCAACTACTAAGAAAAAGAAATAACTTTTTATTACTGATATTTTTAAAAATTCCAAATTCCACTATTGCAGTTGGAGTTTGGAATTTGTATTTTTGAGCAATACTATTTTTATTATGATAATTAGAAAGGGAACTCCAAACGACATGCCATCGGTTTTAGAGTTGATAAAAGAATTAGCAATTTTCGAAAAAGAACCAGATGCCGTTGTTATAACTGTCGACGATTTAATTCGTGATGGTTTTGCAGAAAACCCTTTGTTTCATACATTTGTTGCAGAAGTCAACCAAGAAATCATCGGAATTGCACTTTATTATTACAGATATTCTACTTGGAAAGGAAAAACTATTCACCTTGAAGATTTAATTGTAAAAGAAGACAAACGCGGAACCGGAGCAGGATTTGCACTTTACAGCGAAATCATAGCACAAGGAAAACGTGATAACGTGAGAAGAATGGAATGGAATGTTCTAGATTGGAATACTCCAGCCATTGAATTTTATAAAAAAAGTGGAGCAAAAATTCTTGATGATTGGCGCGTGGTTCAAATGGATGAAAGTGGAATTCATGAATTTCTAGAAAAATAAAATAAAAAGAATTGATTTCTATTTCGGCTAAAAATCTGAAATCTGAAATCTGAAATCTGAAATTAAAATGAGAATATTTAAATTTGGTGGCGCGTCAGTGAAAGATGCAGATGGTGTAAAAAATGTTTTTGATGTTTTACAAAAAGTGGGTAATGAAGATGTATTAATTGTAATTTCTGCAATGGGAAAAACAACCAATGCTTTGGAAATTGTAATCAAAAATTATTTTGAAAAATCTAACGAATTTCATGCTTCGTTGCAAGAAGTTAGAAAATACCACAATCAAATTTTATTAGATTTATTTGATGATGAAGAACACGATGTTTTCTTTGCTGTTAATAGTCATTTTGCCGATTTAGAATATTTTTTAAGAAGTAATAAATCTCCAAATTACAACTTCGTTTACGACCAAGTAATTAGTTATGGAGAAATTGTTTCTACAACAATTGTAAGCTATTATTTCAATCACCAAGGTTTAAAAAACAATTGGATTGATGTTAGAAATTTCATTAAAACCGATGCCACTTACCGTGATGCCAATGTTGATTGGGAACAAACTCAAAAATTGATTTCTAAAGGAATTAAGAAAAAAGCATTAAACATTACACAAGGGTTTTTAGGTTCAGACGAAAATAACTTTACCACAACTTTAGGTCGTGAAGGTTCCGATTATACTGCAGCAATTTTTGCTTATTGTTTGAGTGCGGAAAGCGTAACCATCTGGAAAGACGTTCCTGGTGTAATGAATGCCGATCCAAGATATTTTGAAAATGCTATTTTATTGAATCAAATTTCTTATCGTGAAGCAATAGAATTAGCCTTTTATGGAGCTTCTGTAATTCACCCAAAAACGTTGCAACCTTTACAGAAAAAAGAAATTCCGCTTTTTGTAAAATCTTTTATAAATCCTTTGTTACCTGGTACTTCAGTATCTAAAGGCGCCGATTTGGAACCAAAAGCTTGTTGTTTTATTGTAAAGAAAAATCAATTATTAATTTCGCTCTCTTCTATAGACTTCTCTTTCATTATGGAAGAAAATATCAGTGAAATTTTTGCTCTTTTGCATAAGTTCAAAATCAAAGTAAGTTTGATTCAAAACACAGCCATCAGTTTTTCTATTTGTATTGAAGATAAATTTGAAAATTTCAACGAATTGAGAACTATTCTTTCAAAGAAATTTAAAGTTTCTTACAACGAAAATGTATCGCTTTACACCATTCGTCACTTCTCTAAAGAAGCAGCAGAAATGGTAGAAAAAGACAAAACCGTTTTGGTAAAACAAATTTCTAGAGAAACCATGCAGATTGTTACTAAGGAATAAAATTTATTTCAGGATTTTTTATTAATTTTATAAAAAAATATCATGAAGATAAAAGATTTAAAAAAATATTCAACAGCTGAGAAAATAGTTCTTGCAGAACAATTATGGGATAGTGTTGCAAAAAAAGAAAT
>CANGUP010000172.1 GCA_947457105.1 Flavobacteriaceae bacterium | reverse complement strand
GAAGAATCGATGACAGCTCTTGGGATGGAATGGAATTGATTGGTCAAATCCGTCATATCTATGATGTACAAGGTTTCCAAACTCAAATTTTAGCGGCATCAATCCGTAACGCTTTACATATTGTAAAAGCTGCAGAAGCTGGAGCCGATGTTTGTACTTGTCCATTGGATTCTATCTTAGGCTTGTTAAAGCATCCTTTGACTGATATCGGATTGGCTAAGTTCTTGGAAGATGCTAAGAAGATGTAGTTGAAATTGACAGGAGACAATTTGCTGTTCTCAAACATTTAATAGAATAAAGTCTATTATAAGCTATTTTTATAATAGGTTTGTAGTCTATGTATGCTACTCTTGCATTTACAATTACCTTATTGGGTGTATTTTCAATCTTTGAGATTTTAAAAGGCAATCAAAAACTTAGTCTTTTAAAATATTATGTTCTTGCGAGGTTAATCATCGTAACATTAGGAAGTGGTTTGGATTATTTAAGCTTTAATGGCTATGAGCTTCTTTATTACAAAGAAGTCTTGAAAATACTGGCGCTGTTACTGACAGTTAATTTGTTTTTTTTAATTGTACAGAAAAGAATTCCAAAACTTGTTGCATGGATAGAAGTATTTTTTATCTTATTTTTTATTGTCGAACTAATTTTTGGTATAGAAAATCCAATTGTAAAAGAGGGAGTACTTCAAAATAAACCAATACTTTTTCATCAATTTTTTTATGGGCTATATGCTTTTCTAGGTTCTATTGCACTTTTCTATAATTCTTATTACTTATTTTATGTAAGAAAGTCAAATGCTAATTTATATGAGTTAAAAATAAAAAAATGGGTGGGGTTTTATATCTTAAGTAATATCATTTTATTTGTTATAAATATGATCTTTTACATTTCCTTGAAGAATGGAACCCTCGGTGCCTATGATAATACCATGATCACCGTATTTATTCATAGATTCTTATTTATTTTCTTTATTTTAATTAGGCCAAGATTTTTGGATGATGATAAATACGCAAGGCCATTTGATCAAATTCTTGCTAAAAATAGCGGTCTGAGTTTTCAAAATTTCGAATTCCTATTTTATTCCAACCATTATTATTTAAGGCAGGATGCCAATACGGAGGATTTAGCCTTAAAACTGAATGTTACTAAAAACGAACTATCCAATTTTATAAAAAATGAAATTGAGGAGAATTTTACCGAACTGTTGAGTAAGAATAGAGTAGAGTACTTAATGGAATTACTAAGAGCAAAGAAACACGAGTCTTTTACAATAGAGGCATTGTCCGAAATGTCCGGCTTCAACAACAGAAGATCCATGTATAATGCATTTAATAAGTACGTTGGACAAACCCCTACTGAATTTATACAAAGTCTTAAGTAGTTGATTATCAGATATAAAAATAGTGTGAAAGCCCATTTTCACAATGTGAAAGATCAAATATACAGTCCCAATTTGGGACTTTTTTTATTTAGAAGCATTTTGCAGGTGTACAGAAATTTTTCTAAAGAATTTCTTCTATGTAAAATAAATTATATGCCTAATCATTTTGAATTATTCAATCGCTTTCTCACAATGCACGTTGAAATGTCTGAAGAAGAATTGACAGCATTCAATGTAAAATGCGCTATTGTTGAATTTACAAAAGGAGCACTCATTATGAAAGCAGGGGAGCCACAGCAAAACCTCTATTTTATTTCAAAAGGACTTGTAAAAAATTACATAGAAACCGATACCGGAGAAACTAAAATATACAATTTTAGAACAGAAGGTATGCAAGCAACAGGTTATGCTGCATATAATCATAAAAATAACTTTAAAGCATTGGTAAATGTACAGTGCATAGAAGATTGTATCATGGTACAAATACCTTTTCTAGTTATAAAATATGTTATTGATAATATAAAATCTGGTGAGCGTTTAGGAAGGAATATGGCAGAAGCGCATGTAGTTGAAATGTTGAATTATATCATTGAAAGGGATTCAAAGTCTATCTTAGAAAGGTATAATAAATTAGAAGAAAAATACCCCAATATACACAACCGCATTCCACAACGTTTGATTGCTTCCTACTTAGGTATTACGCCAGTGCATTTATCGAATCTAAAAAAAAGCAGAAATATTTCTATAGAAAAAAACAATGACGCTTAAATAATATCATTTAATTTTTATAGAAAATTTTCGATGACATCATTATTAATAATATTTTTTTATTTTTTATTTATGTTGTTACTAATAAATACAGTTATTTTATAAACAATCTTAACTGATTCTAATTAAATTAAAAATCAATGCTTATGCCTGCCCATTTTGAACTCTTTAATCAATTTATTACAAAGTATGTTGAATTTAATAATGATGAATTAACGGATTTCAGCAGTAAGTGTACAAAAGTTGAATTCCCAAAAGGCGCATATATCATGAAAGCAGGGGAGGTTCAAAAAAACCTTTATTTTATTACAGAAGGCATAATTAGAAATTATATTGAGAACAATAAAGGAGAAATTAAAATATTCAATTTCAGATCGGAATCCATGGTGGTTACTGGCTATGCATCCTATAATTATGAAGACAATTTAAAATCATTGGTAAATGTACAATGTTTAGAAGACTGCGTTTTAATTAAAGTCCCATATGATGCTATTAATTATGTAATTAATCATATTAAATTAGGAGATCGATTAGGAAGATTTATGGCTGAAGCGCATGTGGTTCAAATGATGCAGTATGTAATACAAAGAGATACAATGTCTATTATTGAAAGACTTGATAACATAGATAAAAACTTTCCTAATATTCACCAACGTGTTCCGCAGTATATGATTGCATCCTATTTAGGGATTACCCCCGTTCATTTGTCTAATTTGAAAAAGAAAAGAAAGTCTTCAAGAAATTAGTTGAATCCAATTAATAATATTTGATAAATCAATTTGTATTGTTTAGTTATTTTAGACAATCATTATTTTTCATAAAACTAATCAGCTTCTATTTTACGAAATATTTCTAGTTATGTTATTATTTTTTAATGTTATTAAAGTATTTTAATATTTTAACTAGTTTTCAAAACGTTAAAATACTTTAACGTCGAATAATTTCGCAATTATTTTCTTTGTGTTTTAAATAATTACAAAAAAATATAATGCGAACTATTGGTTACTTTTCAAATAAGATTTTATTTCTTTTCTTGCTTATATCCTTAGTTGTAAGTTCGGTCAATGCACAATCTTTAACCAAAAAACAACAGGATAGTCTCTATTTATTGAATCCTAGGCAAGAGCGTAATCAAAAAATTAAAAAATCTTTTGCTAAGACCTTTGTCAATTTTGATGGTAATGAGGTTTCCTTATTTGGTGCTTTAGCCTTGTCTAAACAACTTATCAATGACAATGGTATAACAGCACCAATCATTTACTTATACAATGACTTAAATACAAATAGTTACGATCCGGGTTTTAATGGTGGTTTTAGAATAGATGGTATATACAAAGTAAAACATCCCTACACGTTAAGTTTTGGTGTGAATCGGATATCAGCAGGATCCAACTATAAGAATATTCATAATTTGTATCCTTTTATTGAGGATTTTACCCATTTTAAAGCTGACAATGTTTTTACTACATTAAACGTCTCAGCTCATTATAAGAAGCTTCTGCCTGTGAATGCAATGAACAAATACAAGTTTTATGCAGTATTTGGTCCAAGTTTAGATTATAAAATTTCAAGTATTAGTGACGAGCACTTAATCAATGGAGCTGGAAATAGAGCTTTCCTTAATGCAGACCTAGGTGCGGAGTTTGACAATAAGGGCTACTATATTTTATATGCGCATTATAAACTTGGTAAGTATTTAACAAGTTCTACTGTGCCTATTCAACTCCATCGTTTTGAGATTGGGATGAGCATTAAAACCAAAGATCTATTCTAAGCCCAAAAGAACCATCTAACAATCACTTATAAGCATAAAAAATGAAAACTATATATACCTTATTTCTGACAGTCATCAGTTTAGTGCTGTTTTCTTGTAATAAAGAAACAGCTAGTACACAAAAGGATGTCATGAAAAATCTACTAGTCAATAAAAACTGGTTTTTGGACTATAGTATTACAGAAAGTACAAGTGCAATAAATCCTGCTTTGGTAAAATCCTATGTTGGTCAAACAACCTATTTCGTGACCTATTTAAAAGATGGTACCACTAGAGACTCAGATGGTCTAACTGGAAAATATACCATCGAAATCATCAATGATCAATCTCAAATACATATCCAATTAGTTACCATTAATGGTAATCCATTTGAAGTGATTTATGATATTATTTCAGTAGGTGATACCAAATTGGTATTATCTAAAGCTGTTAGCTCGGGTGTGCCAACTCAATTATACTTCACAAATAAATAATTGAAAAATTACATGTTATCACAAATGGAAAATTGTTATCAATATATGATCCTTATTGTGATCATTCCAATCATCCTATTAGCATCCCCCCAAAGCTTAAATGCCCAAAAACTCAATGGTGTATTTATCATGAGTAGTGTTGGAGGTATTGATAATATGTCTAACAATAGTATGGCAATTACTTTTAATAGTAGCACTTCTTGCATTAATGTTCAAAATGGTGCAGCAGTATTAACAGGCCCCAGAGGTGCTGGTATTTTTTCGGTTAACTGTGAAGTCAGCACAAAGTTTAACACACTTGGTATCAAACTATATCCTAATCCTGTGATAGCGACAACTAGAATTAAATTCATCAATCCCCCACCTTTTAATGAGCTTTTTAACATTAGTATATGGGGGACAGATGGCTTTAGGATAACGAGTGGTAAAGCTACTGGCTATGAGCTATTTCAAGGGATGCCATTGGATTTTACTATGCTACAAGTTGGAACATATATCATTCAAATAGAGTCAGAAAAATATACAGACGCTTTAAAATTCATTAAAGCAAACTAAAATCAATTTATTCAATTAAGATTTCCAACATTTCTAATATGAACCTACAAAAGTTTACCACAATTAAAGCAATCCTTATTGCTTTTGTATTGACCATCACAACTAGTCAACTGATTGCACAAACAACCAATGGTATCTTCTTTCAAGCCGTGGCTAGAGACAATTTTTCAAATCCAGCCAAGGATCGTCAACTTTATGTGGTGTCAAGTATCATCCAATCCACCGCTACCGAAACTAAAGTTTTAGTTGAATTACATAACACGAATACAGACGCAATGGGTG
>CANGUP010000171.1 GCA_947457105.1 Flavobacteriaceae bacterium | reverse complement strand
TAATTATCCAGCTATCTATGCCATTCTTGTATTTGTTGTAGTGATGTTTACTATAATATTTCTAATCAATATTGTTCGAACTATCGTTAAGTATTTCAATTTTTCTATTGCTAAGCAAAAAGGTTCTTTGTTACTTTCTTACGGATTAATCAATACAGAAAGTACTATTCTAAAGCCTGAAAAAGTGCAAATTGTCAATATTTCAAGAAATTTCTTTCAGAAAAAACTTGATGTACTAGAAATCAAAATCAAGCAAGCTACAAGCGATGAAAAGAAACAGAAAAAGAATTTAATTGAAATTCCGGGATGTAATTCGAAAGAGCGCGATGAAATTTTAAAACTGCTTTTCAATCAATTACCAGAAAGAGGAGTGATGATGCGACCTAATTTTCGTAAATTAGTTTTCTCTATTTTTCTAACAATTATCTTACCTTTAACAGGATTTTTTATCTTTGGTACTAAAGTAGACGCCATTGTATTTCAATACAGCCATTTTGCTGTTTTTTTTACGGTGTTTTTGTTATTGATTCACGTATTCGGATTTAGAAATTACCGTTTATTTGTAAGTGATAATCATATCATCAAACAAAGTGGCGCTTGGGATGTAGACAATGAAATAATCGAAATTAAAAAAATACAAGCCATTACAACCTCACAATTGTTTTGGCACAAAAACTTAAATATTGGTTCGTTAACTTTGCACACAGCAGGAGGAAACTTATCGTTTTATTTAGGCGAATACAATACAATAAAAGAATATGTAAACCTTTGGCTGTACGAAATTGAAACATCAGACAGCAACTGGATGTAATAATAATATTAGATATATGATTTTAGATATTAGATATAAAAAACACCTATCACCTAACACCCATCACCTAACACCTAATATAAAATGAAACACTGGATTGAAGCCGCTCGAGTAAGAACCCTACCACTTTCTGTATCCGGAATATTGGTGGGTAGTTTCTACGCTATGTCTCAAGGAATTTTCAATTGGAAAATTGTGATTTTAGCACTTTCTACTACCTTAGGATTACAAATTCTATCCAACTTCGCGAATGATTATGGCGACGGAGTAAAAGGAACCGACAACGAGGATAGAATAGGGCCAAAGCGCGCCATCCAAAGCGGATTAATTACGCCAGGCGAAATGCGTTATGCTATATTCATCACAGCATTTTTGACCTTGGTTTCGGCAATGTTATTGATTTATGTTTCATTTAAAGGCAAGTATTTTCTTTATTCTATTATTTTCTTTGTTTTAGGAATTCTTGCTATTGCTTCGGCTATTCGTTATACAGTAGGTAAAAATCCTTATGGCTATAGAGGTTTAGGCGATGTTTTTGTTTTCACATTCTTCGGATTGGTAAGTACATTTGGAGTTTATTTTATGTTTTCTAAACAAATCGATTGGTTGTTGTTTCTTCCTGCAACAGCAATCGGATTACTAAGTGTAGGTGTATTAAATCTAAACAACATGCGTGATGAAGAATCCGATAGAAAGTCGGGTAAAAATACTATTGTTGTTAAAAATGGTGGAGCTTGGGCTAAGAAGTATCATTATTTCTTAATCATTACAGCAATGGTACTAATGCTAGCTTTTGCCTTAATTTTCGATTTCAGCTATAGAGATCCAAATCCAGGAAGATTCAATTTTGATTTGTATTTCTTCTTAATTGCTTATTTTCCAATAATCGCACATCTTAAAAGAGTAGCTAAAAATAAAGAACATAAATTATTAGATCCTGAATTAAAGAAATTAGCACTTAGTACTTTTCTTTTATCAGTACTATTGTCATTATCACTTATCTATTTACTCTCTGACTTTTTAATTTTTTATACTAATTAATTAAATAACCCATGAAAATCACATTCTACGGACACGCTTGCATCGGAATTGAAGTAAGCGGAAAAAATATCTTGGTAGATCCATTCATTACTGCCAATCCAAAAGCAAGTCACATCGATATCAATTCGCTCAAAGCAGATTATATTTTACTAACGCACGCGCACCAAGACCACATTCTCGATGCAGAGGCTATTGCAAAGCGCACAGACGCAACAATTGTCTCCACTTATGAAGTAGCAGTGCATTACGGAAATAAAGGCCTAAAATACCATCCTATGAATCATGGCGGAAGCTGGCAGTTTGATTTTGGTAAAGTAAAATTAGTTAATGCCATTCACTCAAGCTCTTTTCCTGACGGAAGCTATGGCGGAAATCCATGCGGTTTTGTAATCGAAGGCGAACACAAAAACATTTATATCTCTGGAGATACAGCACTTACAATGGATATGAAACTCATTCCAATGCGTACTAAACTCGATTTGGCAATTTTGTCCATCGGAAACAACTTCACTATGGATGTTGAAGACGCCATTCTAGCTGCCGATTTTGTGGATTGCGATAAAGTACTTGGAGTGCACTTCGATACCTTCGGATATATCGAAATCAACCACGACGAAGCCAAAAAGAAATTCTTTGATGCTGGCAAAGACCTAATGTTATTAGAAATCGGTCAAAGTATTAAGCTTTAAATTCAGGAGCGAATGGTATGGTAATTGTTATCAACCCTATTCCTGCTGTACGCACTACATGGTAGATGCTTCCATCAGGGCTAATTAGTAATTGTATTGAATCAAATTAAAATGTTAAAGAAATTATATCTTATCCTACCAATACTTGCAGCAACAATAGCTTCTGCACAATCTAAAGACGGTTATTGGGACAATGTTCGAACCACTAACGAAACCATTATTCTTAAAGCCGGAGAGAAAAAAGTAATCAAAACAGCCGATTTTCCCGAAGGAACTACAGAGATAGTTTACCGAATTACACTTCTAGACGACAACCAAAAACTGTCTTCTAGTTTGGTTTCTGTTCTTAAAGCCATTCCCGATCCAACAGGAATCAGTCAAGGAACTGCTGGAGTTATATTTTTAGCTTCTTCTATTTCTGGTGACGACAAAACTAAATATGCTATTTTCTCTCAATCCAAAGACGCAGAGGAGTTTCTAACTTCTGATAAACCTAACAAAGCTTGTTTGTATCAAGAAACACCAGTCAACAAAGAAGCGCGTTTGCTTAAAGCCAAAGATTCGGATTGTTTTACTGCTAAAACCCAAAATCTTTACTTCGTTTTCGAGAGCGATAATTGGGTGATGAAAGAAAAGGTAATCCTAGAAGTAGTGCCTTGGATTGACAACAAAGCAAGCCGTGGTTGGAACAACGATACTAAAAAAGAATTACTCAAAGTAGCTCAAAATCTAGAGTTAGCTAAATCATTAAACAAGAAAGAAGAATTCTACGCTTTGTTTCTAGAAAACATTTCTAAGAAATATAAAGCAAGCGAATACCACCAATTACTTGCTGTTGAAAAAAATAGAGCTACAGAGTTAGCTATTGAGGAAAGCTTACGTCAAACAGGTGAAATCAATAAGTACTACGGAGCAATAAGAAATAAATCGGTTGCCTTATTCAACAAAGGAAAGATTCAAGAAGCCATCGAAGTCATTAATACAGACATCATCAATAAAAACAAAGCCACAAGTGCTGATTATGCCTTGTTAGGAGGTTATTATTTGGTAACCAAACAATTTGCCAAAGCAGAACAAGCATACAACACAGGTTTAAAACTTAATCCATCCGATATTATTTTTCAATTGAAATTGGCTCATGTATATATGTTTACCAATAGATTGTCAATGGCCAAAGCCCTTCATAAGTCATTTTCAAATCAAAACATAGAAAGCAACAAAACTTGGAAAGAACAAGTAAATGATGATTTTAAAGAGTTTCAAAAATTCGGCTTACCATCAGAAAACTTCAAAAAGATTTTACGAGTTTTAGAATAATCTATCTCTAACAATCCAAAAATCTAAAAATCCAACAATCCAGCAATCTAAAAAATGAAAGCCACTTACCAAAAATACATCTTAAACTTCAAACGACCATCTGGAACTTCTAGAGGCGTTATGAACGAAAAAGAAACGTGGTTCATCATTCTAGAAGAGAACGGAAAAAAAGGAGTAGGAGAGTGTGGCATCCTTCGCGGACTTTCAGCAGACGACAGACCCGATTATGAAGAAAAACTACAATGGACTTGTGAAAATATTCACCTCGGAAAAGACCTACTTTGGCAGGCACTTTTAGAATTTCCTTCCATTCAATTTGGAGTTGAAATGGCGTTCCAATCGTTAGCCTCAGAAAACCCTTTTTTATTGTTTCCATCGGAGTTTACCGAAGGTAAAAAAAACATGGACATTAATGGTTTGGTTTGGATGGGTGATGAGGTGTTTATGAAGGAACAAATTGAAGAAAAATTAGCACAAGGTTTTCATTGCATCAAACTAAAAATTGGTGCCATAGATTTTCAAAAAGAACTCGATTTATTGCACTTTATACGTCAAAATTTTGATGAAAACACTATCGAAATTAGGGTAGATGCTAATGGTGCTTTTAGTGAAGATTTAGCTTTAAATAAATTAAATCAATTAGCTGGTTATAAATTACATAGTATCGAACAACCTATTGCAAAAAACTATACTGACACTATGGCAGAGCTGTGTAAAACCACTCCAATTCCTATTGCTTTAGACGAAGAGCTTATTGGTGTGTTTACATACGAAGAGAAAGAACAACTTTTGCAAAAAATAAAGCCACAATACATCATTTTGAAACCTAGTTTTGTAGGCGGATTCCGTGGTACAAAAGAGTGGATTGATTTAGCTAATAAACACAATATTGGTTGGTGGATTACTTCTGCTTTAGAAAGTAATATAGGTTTAAATGCCATCACACAATGGACCTATTTACAACAAAATCCAATGCCTCAAGGACTCGGAACAGGTGGATTATATACCAATAATTTTGATAGTCCGTTAGAAGTAAAAAATGGACAAATTGCTTACAATACTTCTTTAGATTGGGTGTGTAAATTAATCTAAGTATTACTTCCGAATTTCATTAAATTTTCGTATATTTGATAGGCGAGTTCATTCGTTTAAAACCTTATCAAATGCGAAATTTTCTTATTTCTTCTCTATTATTCGGTTTTCTATTGATTTCTTGTTCTAAAAAAGAACTAACCGAAACACAACCTAAAAAAGGTGATGTAACCGAAAGTGTTTATGCTTCGGGTATTGTAAAAGCCGAAAATCAATATATTGTTTATTCAACGGTTAGTGGCGTTTTGCAAACTATAAACGTTGAGGTCGGACAAACCATAACCGAAGG
>CANGUP010000170.1 GCA_947457105.1 Flavobacteriaceae bacterium | reverse complement strand
GCAATACCTTTTGCAAATTCTATTAATTCTGCTTGAGGAACAACGTGGTTTACTAGTCCATAGCTTTTGGCAGATTCGGCATCAATCATTCCTGCGGTCATTACTAATTCCATAGCGCGACCTTTTCCAACTAGTTGAGATAATCTCTGCGTGCCACCATAACCTGGAATAACTCCTAGTGAAACTTCAGGTAAACCCATTTTTGCATTGTCTGAGGCTACTCTAAAATGACATGCCATTGCCAATTCTAATCCGCCACCAAGAGCAAATCCGTTGACAGCTGCAATAACTGGAGTTTTTAAATTTTCTACAAAATCAAATAATAATTCTTGACCTTGTTGTGCTAATTGTGCTCCTTCTTCTACAGAAAAATTAGCAAATTCAGAAATATCAGCGCCAGCAACAAATGCTTTTTCACCTTCACCGGTTATTATGATTACTTTAGTAGCAGCATCTGTATCTAATGTTTCAAAAGCGTTGTGCAATTCTTGAATGGTTGCCACATTCAAAGCATTTAATTTTGACGGACGATTAATGGTAATTTGACTAATTCCGTTTTCTGAAGTAATAAGTAGGTTTTCGAAGTTCATGATTTTATTTTTCAATTATTGGAAGCGAAACCTTAAATGTTGTTCCTTTTCCGAATTCAGATTCAAATGTAATAGTTCCTTTGTAATTTTCTATAATGTTTTTGATAATTCCTAAACCTAATCCCATTCCGCTTGTTTTGGTGGTGAATTTTGGTTCGAAGATATGCTCAATGTATTCCAATTCAATTCCAATTCCGTTGTCTTTTACGGTAATATTTACGTTGTTTTCTTCTCGTTTTACGGCAACTAAAATTGATTTTTCAGTTTGTTCTTCAGGAATGGCTTGAATAGCATTTTTGACCAAATTAGTTATAATTCTAATCAACTGCGTTCTATCCATTATTGTGATAATTTCTTCTTCTTTGCTTTCAAATGTGATGTATTCTTCATTGAAAATGTCTAATGAAAATTCTACAACTTCAACCACATTTAAGGTTTCATTTTGTTGTGCTGGCATCGAAGCAAAATTTGAAAAAGCCGAAGCAACCGAAGTCATCGTGTCAATTTGCTGAATCAATGTTTTGGTGTAATCGTTCAGTTTTTGTTTCAAATCAGGATCTTCTGGATTGAATTTTCTTTCAAAACTTTGAACCGTCAATCGCATTGGCGTAAGCGGATTTTTAATCTCGTGTGCTACTTGTTTTGCCATTTCACGCCAAGCTTGTTCACGTTCACTTTGTGCTAGCATAGTGGCACTTTCCTCCAATTTATCAACCATGGCATTATAAGCTTTTATCAACGAATTAATCTCGCGACTGTTGGCTTCAATTACAATTTTTTCGTTCTTTTGATTCAAACTTGTTTCATTGATTTTATCGGAAATAGTTTTTAAGGATTGCGTAATGTACGATGCCAGAAAGTAAGCCAATGCAAAAGCAATAATCAACATAAAAAAATAAACCTGACTCAATCGGATTAAGAATTCTTGAATTTCATTTTCATAAAAACTATCATCATCAACATAAGGTAAATTCAGAATTCCGAGCGGTTTGAATTTGTCGTCTTTGATTTGTGTGTATGAAGAACGATTTTTAATTCCATCGACACTTTTAATATCGACATACCTTTTTTCGATAGACGATTGTACTAATTTGATAATGTATTTTGGAATGGGAGGAGAAATACTATCAACGGAAAAGGAAGCTTTAGAAGATTTTAAAAGATTTCCATTCAAACTGTAAATGTTGATTTCCACATTATGAATATCAGAAAGTTCGTGGATTTTGTCTTTAAAAATTAACGGCAGATTTTTTTCCGTTAACGGATAAGTGGTGTTAGATAAGATATAATTTATGTGCTCTTTTACAGCATCTTCTTTACGCTCTAGACGTTCTTGATGGTAATTTCGAGCTTCATTTTTAAACTGAATCACCGAAATCGAAGCCATTAGAATAGAAGCTATCAAAATCAATACAATCATCGATAGGAAAATCCTAATTCGAAGTGATAGCATTGAAAATTTGAAGTTTTTCATTTTGTAGTGATTAGTGAATAGTGACCAGTGAAAAGCTAATTACCCTTCACTAATTACTAATTACTTCTTTTCTCTTATTCTTTTATAAAATTTGAACCCAAGCATAATTAAAATCGAAAACACAAAAATTCCGATTACGCCATAAATCCAATTGAAAGCATTTTTTAAAATTACTAAAAAAACAACAGCAAATAAAATAATTGTGGCACCTTCATTCCAAAGGCGCATAACATTGGACGAATAGTTGAATTTGTCGTTTTGCAACTGCTTATAAATTTGATGACATTTTAGATGGTACAAAAACAACGCCAAAACAAATCCGAGTTTCACGTGCATCCATGGCATTTGTAACCAAGCCGGCATCAAAATTAGTAACCAAACCGCAAAAATTGTTGCTAAAACCGCACTTGGCCAAGTGATGATATACCAAAGACGATAGGTCATTATTTTGTATTGATTTAGTAAAATTTCTTTTTCTGGCGAAGGTTTTTCACTGGCTTCAATTTGATAAACAAACAAACGAACAATATAAAACAATCCTGCAAACCAAGTGATTACAAAAATTAAGTGCAGTGATTTTATGTAGTTGTAGAGTTCCATTATTGGTCAATTTTGTTAACATCAGGAAAACAATCTGAAGTAAATTTTGCAATTCTATTTTGCAGTTTTGTAGAGCTGTTTTTTATCATTTCAGCTTCCATTTTTTTTCTAATTAATTTAGGTTTATTATAATCATCATTTTCATAGAATCCACTGTAATAAATAATATCGGTCCAGTTTGAATATCTAGTTTTACTGGTGTCGGAATCTAAAAAATTAAATAATTCTTCGGGAAATTTTTCTGCATATTTTCTTGCAGGAATTCCTGGATATTCGGCTAAAGCACCATCAGATATCTCAATTGTTTTATCTAGAATCCATCGATAAAAAGGTCTCAGATTTTTATCATTTGTAGACGATAAGGCCAAGAGATTTTCGGTTAAAATGTCGTCAGTTGGTCGGTATTTTCCATAATAAAATGCAATTGCCAAGGAGTCACAATTTTTGTTTTCAATATAAAATTTCACCGGTTTTCCATCAATAGAATCGACATCAATATTATGTGTTAAATGAAATCCCGTTTGATAACTATCACTAGCTGAAGTTTTTTGTTTAGGACTCTTTTTTACTGTTGAATCCAAAGTTTTACTTTCTAATGTCTTACTATCAGAGTCTGTTTTCTTAGAACAAGAAAAAAGAATAAAACTTAAAAGAATTAAAAAGTAAAATTTCATACTATTTCTATTTTCTCTTAAACTCTTCAATCCAATTCGCCACAACGCCACACCATTCGTCTTCATCATTCATACATGGAATTGCCATAAACTCTTCGCCACCATGGTGTAAAAATTGTTCGTTAGCTTCCATTGCAATTTCTTCCAAAGTTTCTAAACAATCGGCTACGAAAGCTGGAGTTACAACAGCTAATTTCTTGATTCCTTGTTCGGGCATTTTGTTGATTTCAACATCAGTGTAGGGCGTTAACCATTTGTCACCAGCTAATCGAGATTGGAATGTTTGGCTGTATTTTCCTTCTGGAATTCCTAATAATTTTACTACTTGTTTTGTGGTTTCGTAACATTGATGACTGTAACAAAATTCATGTGCTGGAGATGGCGTGTTGCAACAAGTTCTATCCATTTTACAATGCGATTTCGTAACATCGGTTTTACGAATATGACGTTTCGGAATTCCGTGATACGAGAATAATAAATGGTCGTAATCAAATCCTTCCAAATGTTTTTTGATTGAATTTGCCAATGCCTTAATATAATCGGGTTTGTTGTAAAATGCTGGAACTTTAGTAAGCTTCATCTCAGGAAACTTTGAGGCTACTAACTCATCTGCCAAAGCCCAAATCGTCGTGGTTGAAGCCATCGCATATTGAGGATATAGCGCCAAAAGCATAACTTCGGTCACACCTTTGTTTTTTAATTCTTGCAATCCTTTTTCAATAGTTATAGTTCCATAGCGCATGGCTAAAGCCACAGGTACATCAACTAATTTCTGAACTTTTTGATGCATTTTTTTTGAAATAACAATTAAAGGAGAACCTTCTTCAGTCCAAATTCGAGCATAAGCTTCTGCAGATTTTTTGGGTCTTGTTTGTAAAATGATACCTCTAACTAACAAGGCACGTAATAAAAACGGAACGTCAATTACGTATTTATCCATTAAAAATTCATCTAAATACGGCTTAACATCTTTAGCTGTTGGACTTTCTGGTGAACCTAAATTTACTAATAATACTCCTTTCATTGTTGTAATTTTTTGTAAAAGTAACTAATCTACTTTTTTAAGATTTTATGTTTATGTTTTTTTTATCGATTCTTTGATATACGAAATTGATGAGGTTATGTATTTGGATTTATAGACATCAAATATTTTTTCGGAGTTGTCGCAAATTTTTTCTTGAAAGCTGCAATAAAATGACTTCCTGTGCTGTAGCCAATTTTCAATCCAACTTCGTTTACATTATAAGAACCAGAATCTAATAATTGTCGAGCATAATCCATTTTATAATCAAATAGAAATCCGTAAACTGTATCGCCATAAATTTGTTTGAAACCCATTTTTAGTCTTTTTAAACTTAATCCAACTTGTACAGCTAATTCCTCCAATCCTGGTGGTTCTGACATATTTTGGATAATGATTTCTTTGGCTTTTTTGATTTTTAAAACATTTTCTTCATCTATCAAAAACGGACATTGTTCTGCATTTGGATCTTCTGAACGATTGAAATACAAACTTAATAATTCGTATCCTTTACCTTTATAATATAGATTTTTGATCGAAGGATTCAAATTATAATGAAACAACTGACTCAAAACAATCGCCATCGACGGACTTATGTCAGTTTCTTTATAATATTTTTTATCCTTATTTTCTTCACTCAAAAAAGGAATATGTTCAGCTTCTGTAGAAAACAAACCATGAAATTTTTGAATGGATATTATCACTGAAATCACCCACGAATTTGGAGCGATTTCTAAATTCAAAGGTAATTCTTTTTGCGGATTGTAAAATAAGAGCGCTTTTTCTTCTCTTAAATCTAAAGCATAATTCCCATCATTAAAGACAAATTTTGCTTTTCCTTTAATACCAAAATGAAATTGAATAAGACCTTGGTTTACTTGTCTTTTTACGTGAAAATTCTCATTTCCATCATTTTGAAAACGAATTAAGGTAAAATCATTTTCAATTTTTATTTCTTCTTGTGAACCCATAGCGATATTTTTT
>CANGUP010000169.1 GCA_947457105.1 Flavobacteriaceae bacterium | reverse complement strand
TTCCTGGAACTTCTAAAACGAATATTGCTGGAGTTTTTGTTGGTGGTGATGCTGCTGACCACGTTTACAGACAAGCGATTACTGCTGCTGGAACTGGTTGTATGGCGGCTTTGGATGCTGAGAGATATTTGGCTGCTAAGGAGTAATTTTTTTACACGAATTTACACGAATTTACACGAATTCTTTGTACATAGATTTACTACATCTGTTCGACCTTTGGTCTCGAGTCACGAATTATAGAAGCTGTTCCGTTTTGGAATGGCTTTTTTTTTAGAAAAAAGTCTTTTGAAAACTAAATTTAGTATTTAAAGATTACTAACTAGCCCTGATTAAAGAGGAAATCCTTTTCTTTTGTTGCCTTCGAGAGCATTTCGACAAGCTCAATGTGACACCTCAGGCAACAAAAAAAGATTGGAACGAAAAGCAGGAACACGGAAACCAAAAACTCCCAATCCATTAGCTACTGATATTTATCAGCACAAGTCCTAAAAACAAAAAAAACCGAACATTGCTGCTCGGTTTATTATATTGAATAATTGAAATTAATCATTCATAGAAATCAAAAACTCTTCGTTATTTCTAGTCTTTTTGATTTTATCATTTATGGTATCCATAGCTTCTACCGGGTTCATGTCGGCTAGGAATTTTCGTAGAATCCACATGCGTTTTAATGTGTTTTCGTCTAATAACAAATCGTCGCGACGTGTACTTGATGAAGTCAAATCGATGGCTGGGAAAATTCTACGATTAGCAATTTTTCTATCTAATTGTAGCTCCATGTTTCCTGTTCCTTTGAATTCTTCGAAGATTACTTCGTCCATTTTCGAACCAGTTTCAGTCAATGCTGTTGCGATGATACTTAACGAACCACCGTTTTCTACATTACGAGCTGCTCCGAAGAAACGTTTTGGTTTTTGCAATGCATTGGCATCAACTCCTCCAGAAAGTACTTTTCCTGATGCAGGTTGAACCGTATTGTAAGCTCTTGCCAAACGTGTAATCGAATCTAAAAGAATCACAACATCGTGACCACATTCTACCAAACGTTTTGATTTTTCAAGAACAATATTAGCGATTTTAACGTGTTCCATTGGCTCACGGTCGAAAGTTGAGGCAATAACTTCACCACGAACGCTACGTTGCATATCGGTTACCTCTTCTGGACGTTCGTCAATTAATAAAACGATTAAATAAACTTCTGGATGATTGGCAGCAATGGCATTGGCAATGTCTTTTAGCAACATTGTTTTACCTGTTTTTGGTTGTGCCACAATCATTCCACGTTGTCCTTTACCTATTGGTGAGAATAAATCGATTATTCTTGTAGAAGTGCTGGCTTGTCTGTCGGCAATTCTGAATTTTTCTTGTGGAAATATTGGTGTTAAATGATCAAACGAAACTCTATCGCGAACTACTTGCGGATCATGACCATTTATTTTTAAAACTCTTACTAATGGGAAAAACTTTTCGCCTTCTTTTGGAGGACGTACCACTCCTTTTACAGTATCACCTGTTTTTAATCCGAACAAACGAATTTGTGAGGTTGAAAGATAAATATCATCTGGTGAAGCCAAGTAATTATAATCGGATGAACGTAAAAATCCGTATCCATCTGGCATCATTTCTAAAACACCTTCACTTTCAATGATTCCGTCAAACTCATAATCTGCATCACGGAAGTTGGGTTTGTTTTTATTCTTGAAATTAGGGTTTTGGTTTGGATTCTGATTTGGATTTCCGTTACCATTACCGTTTTGATTCGGATTCTGGTTTGGGTTTTGATTCGGGTTTTGATTTTTATGCTTCTGATTCGGGGTTTGATGTTTTACAGGAGTATTTTCTGTAGCTTCTTGAGTTCCTTCGGTTGAAGTTTCTTCTTCTTTTGGAGTACTTTCTTCTAAATTCTCCTCTGATGTAACCTTTGCTGGTTTAACAAATTTAGGTTTCTTTTGAAATTTTTCAGGTTTAGACGCAACTTCTTTTATCGTAGCGACTTCTTCTGAAATTGAAGGTTCTACTTGTTCAAAAGGAGTTTCAGAAAATAAGTCTTTCGATTTTTTTTCAATTTTCGGAGAAGCATCAGGAGCGATTCTAGCTCTTTTTGGTTTTTCTTCTTTTGGTGCAGCTACTTTATCCTGAGAAGTATCAGATGAAGTCGCGACTTGATGTTGTAAGATTTGCTCAATTAAAGCATCTTTCTTTACACCGTTAAATTTTATGGATTTAGCCAATTTGGCAATTTCTTGAAGTTCAGATAACTTCATTCCTTTTAATGCAGAACTATCAAACATAAATGTTTATATATATTTTAATGGATTGAATGACAATACAAAATGTGTGGTGATTTTTTTATTGGAACTTCCGTGTTTTTGAAGTACTTACGGATTTGTTATGCAATAATACGAATAATTTTCTATGAAGCAATAGTTTTTTAAAAAAAGAAAATATATTTTTGCGTTGTAAATAAGTAATAATGTTACAAAGAATTCAAACCGTTTATTTAGCTATTGTATTCATTCTTGTAGGAGTGCTTCCATTTGTGTTTCCGCTTTGGAAATTTGAAGATGGAAAAGAATTCTATTTTATGAGTAAAATGCTATACCAAGTTTTGTTTGGATTGAGTACAGCTTTAACAGTATTAAGTATAATATCCTTCAAAAAAAGACAACAACAATTTGTTTTTAACAGATTGAATATGATATTAAATTTAATTTTATTAGGATTATTTGTTTATCGTTCACTAAATTTATCTGGAGAAACTCCTATAGTTTCTGAGAAAGGTATTGGGATGTTTCTACCTATCATTTCTATCGTTATGCTGGTTTTGGCCAACAAAGCCATCAAGAAGGATGAAGATCTCGTAAAATCTGTTGACCGATTGAGATAAACCTATAAACTTAGTTTATTAGTGCGAAGAAAATCCTGGATGAAAATCTGGGATTTTTTTGGTTTAATCTGAACTTGTTTCAGATTCTAATGAACTTGTTTCAGATTTTAAAATATATGAAGTGCAGACAGATAATTATTTGTCGCTATCGATTCCCTATTTCCACAATCTCCAAACTCTGAATTTTATCTCCATCGATTTCAAATCGTAACATTGTTCGCACTTGATGAAATCCTGAAATTCCACAAGCTCCTGGATTCATGTGCAGTAAATTTAATGTTTTATCAAATTGCACCTTTAATATATGGGAATGTCCACATATGAATAATTTAGGTGGATTCATTTTTAATTCTTCACGAACTGCTTGGTTGTATTTTCCTGGATAACCGCCTATATGCGTAATCCATACATCAACACCTTCGCACAGAAAGCGATTATTTAAAGAAAATTCCATTCGAGCTTTGTCGTCGTCGATGTTTCCGTAGACTGCTCGAAGTGGTTTTAGTTTTTTAATGGTATCAGTTACGACCAAATCACCAATATCGCCTGCATGCCAAACTTCATCCGCTTGATTTACATATTTTAAAATAGTATCATCAATATGACTATGCGTATCGGAAAGTAAAAGGATTTTTTTCATATTATTTGCCGCAAAGGCACTAAGTCGCAAAGTTAATTATTTAGGAAAACTTTAAACATTTTATCAATTAAAATCTTTGTAAATTTGCATTGCTTTATAAAACTCGAAACCCGAAACTTTAAAACTCGTAACCAACAATTTGAGATATTTTCTAGAATTTGCTTACAAAGGAACTAACTATCACGGATGGCAATATCAGCCAAACGCAACTTCTGTTCAAGAAACTTTGACCAAAGCACTTTCTACGATTTTGAAAACAGAAATTGAACTCGTTGGCGCAGGTCGAACGGATTCTGGTGTTCATGCCAAGCAAATGTTTGCACATTTTGATTTTGACCAAGAAATTGATATTCCTTATTTAAGTCATAAACTCAATTCATTTTTACCAAAAGATATCGCCATTTTGAATATTCATAAAGTTCACGATGAAGCTCATGCCCGATTTGATGCTACAAAACGAACTTACGAATACCATATCCATACCAAAAAAGATGCATTCGAAAGTGACGATTCATGGTACAATCAAAATGATTTGAACCTTGAAAAAATGAATGATGCATGCAAAATTCTATCCAATTACATTGACTTTGAGTGTTTTTCAAAAGTGCACACCGATGTAAACACTTTTAACTGTAAGATTTTTGAAGCTAATTGGACCAAGAATGACAATCGATTAGTATTCACAATTTCAGCAGATCGATTTCTGAGAAATATGGTACGTGCAATTGTTGGAACTATGGTAAATATAGGTTTAGAAAAGGTATCTTTGCAAGACTTTATTCAAATAATTGAAAGCAAAGACCGAAAAAAAGCAGGTTTTTCAGTTCCAGCACACGGATTGTATTTGACGAAAGTGGAATATTCTTATTTAGTGATTAGTAAAGGGTGATTAGTGAAAAGTAAAGAAAAATAGTAAAGATACTGAAACAAGTTCAGCATAAATGAAAGCAAAAGCGTTCGACATAAATTTATTTAAACGTATTTTAAAATACACAAAACCTTATAAAACAGTTTTTTATGGTGTAATCGCTGCTGCAGTTTTATTGGCAATTTTTGCGTCTTTACGGCCGTTTTTATTGAAACAAACTGTTGACCATTATATAAAACCCCATGATCAAAATGGGTTGTTACTTTATGTTTCATTGATGGGTGTGGTCTTATTATTAGAGGGCGTTTTTCAGTTTTTCTTTGTTTTTTGGGCAAATCTTTTAGGTCAAAATATTATTAAAGATATTCGTTCTAAACTTTTCAAACACATGTTAAGTTTTAGAATGAAATATTTTGACAACGCACCTGTTGGACAATTAGTTACGCGTTCAGTTTCGGATATCGAACAAATTGCTAGAATTTTTAGTCAAGGTTTGTTTATGATTATTAGTGATTTGCTGAAAATGTTGGCTTGTCTAATCATAATGTTTTACATGAATTGGAAACTAACTTGGATTGTAATTACAGCTATGCCAATTTTGGTTTACATCACAAGAATTTTCCAACGAAAAATGCAAGTGGCTTTTGAAGAAGTAAGAAATCAAGTAGCAAATTTGAATACGTTTGTTCAAGAACGTGTTACAGGAATGAAAATCGTACAACTATTTAATCGTGAAAATATTGAATATCAAAAATTTAAAGATATCAATCAAAAACACAATGTTGCTTGGATTAAAACAATTTTATACAACTCTATTTTCTTTCCAATAGCTGATATTATTTCGTCGTTAACATTAGGTTTTGTAGTACTTTATGGAGGTTTTCACATTTTAGATGGTGACAAATTTACTACGTTTGGAGATTTATTCTCTTATACAATGTTTATCGGAATGTTGTTCAATCC
>CANGUP010000168.1 GCA_947457105.1 Flavobacteriaceae bacterium | reverse complement strand
ACCTTTTAAACTCTTACTCATTTAAACTTTTAAACCTTCTTAAAAAAGTTTACCTTTGCACCATGGAAAAAGAAAACCAAATCTTCGGAATTAGAGCAATTATAGAAGCTATAAATGCAGGAAAAGAAATCGATAAAGTCTTCGTTCAAAGCGATGCTCAAAGCGAATTGATGCAGGAATTGATGAAAGCTATGAAAAAAAACAGCATCAATTTCTCGTATGTTCCTGTTGAAAAATTAAACCGATTAACTCCAAATAATCACCAAGGTGCTGTGGCAACCATTGCTCCTATTTCGTTTGTAAAGCTAGAAACTCTTGTTGACAGCGTTGTAGAAAGCGGAAAAATGCCATTGTTTTTAATCCTTGACCAATTGAGCGATGCAAGAAATTTTGGTGCTATAATTAGAACTGCAGAATGTACAGGCGTTGACGGAATTATTGTTCAAAAAACAGGTTCAGCACCAGTAAATGGTGATACTGTAAAAACTTCAGCTGGAGCGGTTTTTAATGTGCCAATTTGTAAAGTAGATCACATTAAAGACGCGATTTTCTATCTTCAAGGAAGCGGAATCAAAACGGTTGCTGCAACAGAAAAAACAGAAGATAGTATTTATGATATTTCTCTAAACGAACCGGTTGCCATCATCATGGGAAGCGAAGACAGAGGAATAAATCCATCGGTTTTGAAAATTGTTGATGCTAAAGGAAAACTACCTATGTTCGGAACTATTGGTTCACTAAATGTTTCTGTGGCTTGTGGAGCTTTTTTGTATGAGACTGTTAGACAGAGACAATAATATTTTAAAAAATATTTTTTAAATGAAATCTAGTCTAAAAATTTCATCGATAGTTCTAACCTTAATTATAAATTTTTTAATAGGAATTCTATTTTGGACAATTTTCATTAACTCCGGAATAAAAGTATTTGAATTTGAGTTTTGGAAAGATATCCCGCTACTTTTATTATTAATATTATTTCTTGAAATATTCGCATTAAGTTTACTCCTGAATCTTAAAACCATTATAATCGAAAAGGATAAAATTATTTTTCAAAATATTATATTTCCATTCATAAAAAAGAAAAGACTATTTTCTTTTTACGACTTTTCAAAATTTATAGATGAACATTCAAGATACGATTCGTATGAAACACTATGGTTATTTAAAAATGGAAAATTAGAAGACAGAATCTCAAGTTTTTATTTTTCAAATTACACAAAACTAAAATTTGAAATTAAAATTAAAAATAAAGGAAAGTTGAAAATAGGTGTTTTCAAACAGATATATTTTATTTTTGGTGGAAAATTAAACTAAAAACTATCATTCTTCCTTATTCTCCTTAAAAACGTAAATATATTTGACTGGTTCCGAAAGAATTTCTTCATACTCAACCATTATTTCTTCAGGTTTTGGTGGATTTACAAAGTTGCCGTTTTCATCAAATCGTTTCATGAAGGCATCTTCTTGCGGATTGAAATTAGGTTTTTCCCATTCGTATTGAATGTCTTTTACGTAATCAGGTGTTTTGAATTTTACTGCAAAAACAAATCCTGTAATCAATCCTGCTAAATGCCCTTCCCACGAAATTTTGTGGTCTACATCTGGAAAAACATACCAAATCATTCCACCATATAAAACAACAACTGCAAGTGATAACGCCATCAATCGATAATATTTGGTCATCATTCCTTTAAAGAAAATGAAGGAAACCAAAACATAAATTAATCCGCTGGCGCCAATATGATAGGATTCACGACCAATAATCCAAGTGATGTTTCCAGAAAAAAGTATTCCATAGACTAAAACTTTTAGCGAAACTTCTCTGTAAAAATAAATTAGCGCGGTTGTCAAAATAAAAAGTGGTAACGAATTATTAGCAATATGACTCAAATCACCATGTAAAAACGTACTAAAAATCACACCTTGTAATCCTGAAAAAGCTCTTGGTAGAATTCCGTGATTGTTTAAATCTAGATTGAACGAATTATCTACATAAAACACAAACCAAATCACAACCAACAAAAAAGTTGGAACAATCCACGTTGATGGTGAAAATTTAAAATGGTTTATTTCGTTATTGTGTCTCATAGTGACAATTGATTTATCAAAAATACAACCAATAATTATTTAATGCTATTTTGTCATAGTTTAATGTAAAAATGAATCGATGTGAAAGTGAAACAATTTATTATGAAAATTAGAAAATGTTTGAATATCAAATAACTCAAATTAATACTTAAATTTGTACAATTATCAATCTTTCTGAAAATTGATACATTGATAAATTATCAAATTGCCACATTAGAAATGGAAGCACCTTTAGCCGAACGCATTCGTCCGCAGAAATTAGAAGATTATATTAGTCAGTTGCACTTGGTTGGACCGAATGGTTCGCTGACGCAACAGATTGCTCGTGGCGTTATTCCGTCAATGATTTTTTGGGGTTCGCCTGGAACTGGAAAAACGACTTTGGCACAGATTATTGCCAAGCAAAGTAATCGTCCGTTTTATGAATTGAGTGCGATAAATAGTGGTGTGAAAGACATTCGCGATGTGATTGAAAAAGCGAAGCAAAGTGGCGGATTGTTCACGGCTAAAAATCCGATTTTGTTTATTGATGAGATTCATCGTTTTAGTAAATCGCAGCAAGATTCCCTTTTGGCAGCTGTAGAAAAAGGTTGGGTAACATTGATTGGAGCGACAACTGAAAATCCAAGTTTTGAGGTTATTCCTGCGTTATTGTCACGTTGTCAGGTTTATGTTTTAAATCCGTTTTCTAAGGAAGATTTGTTGGCGCTTTTGGAACGAGCGATGAAACTCGATACTATAATTTCTTCCAAAAAAATAAAGATAAAGGAATCAGAGGCGTTGTTGCGACTTTCTGGAGGTGATGGACGCAAACTATTAAATATTTTTGAATTGGTTGTAAACGCAAGCCCTGAAGGTCAAATTACAATTACTAATGAAAAAGTTTTAGAATTAGTACAACAAAATACTGTTCTTTATGACAAAACCGGCGAGCAACATTATGATATAGTTTCGGCTTTTATAAAATCAATTCGTGGAAGTGATCCAAATGGAGCAGTTTATTGGTTAGCTCGAATGATTGAAGGTGGCGAAGATGTGAAATTCATTGCCAGAAGAATGTTGATTTTATCAAGTGAAGATATTGGAAATGCTAACCCAACAGCTTTTATTATGGCTAATAATACGTTTCAAGCCGTTTCCACAATTGGTTATCCTGAAAGCAGAATTATCTTAAGTCAATGTGCGGTTTATTTAGCAACTTCTCCTAAAAGTAATGCAAGTTATATGGCAATTGGCGAAGCGCAAGCTGTTGTAAAACAAACTGGCGATTTACCTGTTCCTATTCATTTACGAAATGCTCCAACTAAATTAATGAAAGAATTAGGTTATGGTGATGAATATCAATATTCTCACAATTATGCCAATAATTTTAGCGAACAAGAATATCTACCTGATGCAATTAAAGAAACAAAATTCTATGATCCTGGAAATAATTCTAGAGAAAATGGAACAAGAGAATTTTTAAAAAATCGTTGGAAGGATAAATACAATTATTAGTGACTAGTAAATAGTGATTAGTGATTAGCATATAGTTTGGAATTTTACTTTTTTTAAATTACAAGTAATTTTTTAATTCTAATAAGTGATTCACTTGTCTAATATTAGAAGGAATTTCAATTTTACTTTCGTTAAAAAATATGGCATCAATTCCAAAATCTAATGCTCCTTTAACATCAGCATCTATACAATCGCCAATCATAATACTATTTTGTTTATTAGCATTTGCCTTTGATAAAGCATACTCAAATATCTTAGGATTTGGCTTTTTTACACCAGCCATTTCCGAATTGGTTACAGAAATAAAATAATCTGAAATTCCTGAATTATTTAATTTTTTATATTGAACTTCTGCAAAACCATTGGTTATTATATGCAATTTATACTTTAGATTGAGATAATCTAAAACTTCTTTTGCGCCATCAAATAACATGTTGTTTTCTGGCAAATAGGTTATATAATCAACCGACATTTGATTAATATCTTCATCAGAAATTGAATAGTTTAGCGCATCAAACGAATCTTTCAATCTTTTGTAACGTAGCTCCTCGTGAGAAATTTTATCAACTTGATACAATTTCCAACACGCTTGATTGATTGGAGCGTAGATTTCTACAAACGATTTTGTTTCCACTTTTGGATGATTTTCTTTAAATATTTTATAAAATGCTAATTCAGAATTTTTGTCAAAATCCCAAAGTGTATGATCTAAATCAAAGAAAATATCGGTGATTTTGTCTTGTAACATCTAATTTCCTTTTACAATGACAACGTTATCTAAATTATAAATCCAATCATCTGCATCATCTTCATTATATCTAAAAGTCCCTTCAACAGTAACATATTGGTCCGTTTTTAGCTTTGGTGTTGCACCTTTAAAATTTAAACCAACAATAGATTCTGGTCCTGATTTACCACAAAAAAAACATGCAGCAAAAACATTTTTACTCAAAGCATAACTTTTATTATCAATGGGCACAATAAATCCTGAAATGTAGATTTTCTTTTTACCTCTTAATTTCACTTTTTCATTTACAACCGGGAACTGAACCTCGCCATACTTAGGATGGTTTTTCTTTACGTATTTAATTTCTCCCAAAACTTTCCATGTTAAGGTATCTCCTTTAACTAATGAATTATTTTTCTCGATTTGAATTTTATCTGATGAGGAAAAACTCAAAAAGAAAATCGCTACTACTAAACTTAAAACTATTTTTAATGAATTACGCATTTGCTAATGTTTTTGAAATATTTAATTGATATGCTTTTATTGCCGGAATTAACGCTGCAATTATTCCTACTACTAATGTTGCAACTAACAACATAGTTTCTTTTTGCCAAACAATTTCCATTGGATTAAAAGTCATTTTGAAATCATCCTCGGCAGAATTTGATATAAATCCTAATGCGAATCTACCAAAAATTGTTCCAAATAAAAATCCGACGAAACATAAAATCAAGCTTTCTATCAATATTAATGAAAGTAACTGCAATCTGCTCGCGCCATTAATTCTCATCAAAGCAAATTCATATTTTCGCTCTTTCAATCGATTATAAAGTGCAATAAATATTGATATTCCGGAAATTAACATTATTGCATAAGCTAAATATTCTAACGCTTTTAAACCAATTCCGAATAAACTAAACAATCTATTAATTTCAATTGCAGGTGAAGCAGCTTGCATTTTTGTGTTTTGAGCAATAATTCTTGGCCACATTACAATTCCCATTTTATTTCTAAATTTCAATAAAACTGCTGTGATTTCCATATTTGGTTCATTCAGAGTCATGTCAGTTTCATGTTGCTCGTGGT
>CANGUP010000167.1 GCA_947457105.1 Flavobacteriaceae bacterium | reverse complement strand
TTCATTTGTGCAATTTCATCGGCATCAATTACATAACCTTCTTGCGCAGGAACGTGAAGTGTAATAAAATCAGAATGTTTGAATAAATCTTCTAATGGTTCTGTAATAATATCAACATTTATGAATTGACCTGTGTAAAAATCAACTCTAATTTCGGCATTGCTTAAAAATTTATCTGCAGCAATTACTTTCATTCCAAGTCCAAGAGCCATTTTTGCAACCGCTTGACCAATTCTTCCAAAACCTATAATTCCTAATGTTTTGCCACGAAGTTCGATTCCATTTGCATAAGCTTTTTTCAAACCTTCAAAATTAGTATCACCTTCAAGAGGCATAGTTCTATTAGAATCGTGTAAGAAACGAACACCAGTAAATAAGTGTGCAAAAACCAATTCTGCCACACTTTCTGATGAAGATGCTGGCGTATTTATAACATGAATTCCTTTTGAACGAGCATATTCTACATCAATATTGTCCATTCCAACGCCACCACGACCAATGATTTTTAAATTTGGACAAGCATCAATAATGTCTTTACGAACTTTGGTTGCGCTTCTTACTAAAATGACATCAACATTATTTGAATTGATGAAATTGGCAACTTGTTCTTGAGCTACTTTGGTAGTAATTACTTCAAATCCAACTTTTTCTAAAGCTTTGATTCCGCTTTTTGAAATTCCGTCGTTAGCTAATACTTTCATAATTTTATGCTTAATTTATTTCAGCATCTTTCGATGCTTATTTATGATTAAATTATTTATTTTTTTTTTTAAATGTTGTTTTATCCTTTATACGTCTTTGATTGAAAGATATAAAAATGTATAATAAATCCTAAACTTCTGTTTCTAATCTTTTCATCACATCAACCAATACTTGAACGCTTTCTAGAGGCAAAGCATTGTACATTGAAGCTCGATATCCTCCAACAGAACGATGTCCAGGCAAGCCAGAAATTCCTGCTTCTTTCCACATTTTATCAAAAATAGGAGCGTGGTTTTCATCATTTAATAAAAAAGTGGCGTTCATGATACTTCTATCTTCAACGGCTGCAGGACCTTTAAATAATGGATTTCTGTCGATTTCTGTATATAATAAGTTGGCTTTAGCTTCGTTGATTTTTTCAATAGCTGCAATTCCGCCAAGGTTTTTCAACCATTGTAAAGTTAAAAGCGATGCATAAATAGGAAAAACAGGTGGTGTATTGTACATGCTTTCTGCTTTAATATGTTTTTCATAATCCAACATACTTGGAATATATCTTCCAGATTTTCCTAAAATTTCTTCTTTTACGACTACTAAAGTTGTTCCAGCAGGACCCATATTTTTTTGTGCTCCAGCATAAATCAAATCAAATTTTGAAAAATCTAATGTTCTAGAAAAAATATCAGAACTCATATCACAAACTACTGGAACATTTGTTGTTGGAAACGATTTCATTTGCGTTCCAAAGATGGTATTATTGCTTGTGCAATGAAAATAAGAAGCGTCTTCTGGAATTAAATATCCTTTTGGAATGTGATTGTAATTTTGCTCTTTAGAAGAGCCTACGATTAAAGTTTCTCCAAAATGTTTAGCATCTTTAATGGCATTACTTGCCCAAGTCCCAGTGTCTAAATAGGCAGCTTTACCATCCGTTTTCATTAAATTGTATGGAACCATTAAGAATTCTAAACTGGCTCCACCAGCTAAAAATAAGGCTTGATAACCTTTTCTTTCTAATCCTAAAAGTTCTAAAACTAAAGCTCTTGCTTCGTCCATTACGGCAACAAAATCTTTACTTCTGTGGGAAATTTCTAAAATAGATAAATCGGAATTATTAAAATTTAAAATGGCTTGTGCTGATTTTTCAAATACTTCTTGAGGAAGAATACATGGTCCGGCGCTGTAGTTGTGTTTTTTCATTTTATTCTGAATTTATTTCAGAATCTTTAATCTTCTGAAATCGTTTAAAATTTTAAAGCGCAAATTTCGTAAATAGCCTACGAAAAAGCGGTTAGAATTTGACAATAATCAGCCCTTCTTGTTAACGAAATCGTTATAGTTTATAACAAATTTTGAGAAAAATGCAATTAAATTTGCTGAAGAAAAACTAAAGTATCAACGTTATCAGCATAATCCCAAAGATTTGGTTTTTGGGTTTGTCCAAATAGAATTGAATTTTCTATTGCATCTTTTGAAACAATACATTGAATTTGGTCAGCATCGTTTTCTAAACGTGATTTTATTTCATTCAAGTCCTCATAATATTCATAAAAAACAGATGAAATAGGTGAGGAGTAACTTGTATCTTCTTTGATAGTTAGAAATTCATTATCCAACAATTTGAAATTACTCATTAAGAAAACGGCTTTGTTATAATCGTAATTATTAGAATATTTTTCGTAGAAAATTACATCCTTATATTCATAAATGGCTTTAAAGAAATTTTCAAAATTATAATCTTTTGGAACGAATAATTTTGAAACATTACGACAACCCAAACCAAAATATCTAAAAATATCTTCGCCTAAATTTACTAAATCTTCATGCGATTCATTCCCTGTTAAAACAGCAACCGAATTTCTGTTTTTACGAATAATACTTGGTTTGTCTTTAAAATAAAATTCGAAATATCTTGCTGTATTATTACTTCCAGTAGCAATTACTGCATCAAAATTTTCTAATTTTCCTTCTGTAAATTTAATGTGAGTTTCTAATTCTGAATTTACAGAGATTAAATAGTTAGCAAGGAAAGGCAATAATTTTTGATCGTTGGAAGATGTTTTTACCAAAACTTTATGACCAGAAACTATTACCGATAAAAAATCATGAAAACCAACTAATGGAATGTTACCGGCAAGGATTAGTCCAACTGTTTTTGGTTGCACATTTGAAAAATCATAACTCGATAACCATTTGTCCAAATTTTCTTCTTGCAAAGCTTCTGCCCAAGAATTTACAGCAAAATAAACTTGTTCAGGGGTAAACCAACCATTATGAGATTGAGATAGTTCAATCAAATTTATAAAATCATCATAAAACAAATCATTATTTAAAACAGCTTCATTTTTGGTGTTATTATCCAATGAAAATTGGCTTAAAAACTTTCCTAATTCTACAAAAGCGTTAATTTTTTCTTTTTGTAACATTTGTAACTTGTTTATGAATGGTTTTGATTGTAATTTTGCACAAAATTAGTAATAAGTAAATAGTAATAAGTAAATAGTTCAAAAAGTTATATGTTTTTTTTAAACTCATAAACTTTTAAACTTTTAAACTCATAAACTTTAAAGATGGCAATTATAATAACAGACGAATGTATCAATTGTGGTGCATGTGAGCCAGAATGTCCAAATACTGCAATCTATGAAGGTGCAGATGATTGGAGATACAAAGACGGAACAAAGTTAAGAGGAAAAGTGATTCTTCCAGATGGAACTGAAGTGGATGCTGATGCAGCTCAAACGCCAGTATCTGATGATGTTTACTACATTGTACCTGGAAAATGCACTGAATGTAAAGGTTTTCACGAAGAACCTCAGTGTGCTGCAGTTTGTCCGGTGGATTGTTGTATTCCTGATGACAATCATGTAGAAAGTGAAGAAACGCTTTTAAACAGACAATCTTTTTTACATAACGAGTAACTTATTTTTGGAAAAATATAGAGTAAACCATCAACTGTTGAAATAGTTGGTGGTTTTTTTGTTTGAATTAAAAAGGTTATGATTTTTGAAAACATATTTAATCTATTATTTATCAATGTTTTAAAAGAATTTATATATTTGTTAATAAACTAATTCAAGTATGAAGTGTTTTATTGCATTTGTTTTTTTATTTTTTTCAAGTCATCTTTTTTCACAAGAGATAGAAAAATCTATAATTCTTAAAGATGCAGATACCAATTTAGCTATTGAAGATGCTACTGTTTTAGTCTTAAAATCAAAGCAACTTAATTTAAGTAATGCTGAAGGAAAAGTCAGTTTTTTTCTAAAAGGAATTTCCAATATACAAATAACGCATACTTCCTATGTTTCTCAAACAATTAGGTCTACAATATTAAAAGAAAAAGAAACAGTAATTTATCTTAAAAGTAGTTTTAATAAATTAGATGAAATAATTTTAACAAAGCAACATCCACAAAAAATACTCGCTTCTTTAATAGAAAATTCTTCCAAAAAACTCACGTTACCAGCAAGATTGAAAGTGTATTCTAGAGAGTTTTTTAAACTTAACGGAGTTTATTCAAATTATAATGATGGGCTATTAAATTTTCAACTTTCTGGAAAGCCAAATGATTTTAGTACAACAATTTTGGTAGAGCAAAATAGGTCTTTCGGATTGGTTGAAGATTATATAATGGATGAACTTGTAGGATACAATTTGAATAATATTATGCAAAACTATTATAATTTCAAATATTTGAATCCGCTTTTAGAACCGAGAGCTAAGAAAGAGTACGATTTTTTAGTAAAAGCACATCCAGTCAATGAAGATTACTATGTTTTGACTGCTATACCAGCAGATAATAGTTCAGCAATGTTAAACGACTACAGTATAACTTATGATAGAAAAAGAAAGATAATTATTGAAGTTAGTTCCGAGATTTCTCCAACTTCATTTGCAAAAGCAAAAGATAAAACAGAAAAAAATGGGAAGAATATTTATAAATCGTATTTTAAAACTTTGTATCGATTTGAATCCAATAATTACTATTTAATAGGTTCAAAAGAGGAAATCGGATATGAAAAAGTTGTTAAGAATAAAACGACAGATATTGAAGTTAGGAATTACTTTGTAACTACCAACTTCAGTAATAATAATTATAGCTTCAAAGAAAGTGATATTTTTAAAGACAAAACATTATTCAATAAGAAAAACACCATTCTAAATAACTATTGGGAAATCTCAGGAATGGTTGCTACAGAAGAAGAGGAAAAGATAATTTTGAGTATTGATGATTAAAATAGAGCGAATCAAAAACTAACTCTTAAATAGTTTTTGATTCGCTTTTTTTCTATTATTTCACAATAACATAAGTTTTATAAGTAACAGTATCTGTTTTAGAATTATAAGTTTCTAAAACTAAATTGCCATCAGTATCAAAATAGCCTATTGAAGTTTCTTTTCCATTATAGTAAATAAAACTATTAGTAGACGTTTTTCTTAGTAAAGCACTTTTTTTGATGTCATCACCAGTTATTCTATAGCCACTTGCGTCAAGTTTAACATCGTATTTTTTGTTGTTATACATATAATAGGATGAACGATCAACATCAACTGTACGAGTACTTCCATCAGGATTAGTAATTTTTGTAGTAGTTGTAACTACAACTGGTGAATCTTTGGTTTCGATATTTAATGTGTTTGGTTTTTCTTCTTTCAATTCAATTTTTTGAACTTCTCGAGTATTTTCTTTCTT
>CANGUP010000166.1 GCA_947457105.1 Flavobacteriaceae bacterium | reverse complement strand
TTCAATCATCAGCAATTATTGTTCAAGGTTTGGCTAATCACACCATCAGCGGCACCATATTTAATCGATTGTTAAAAGAAATCTCCTTGAGTTTATTCAATGGATTAATTTTAGCAACAATATTATTTGTAGGAAGTCATTTTTTATTAGGTGTTGAAATCAAAATAGGAATAATAGTGACCATTGCCTTAGTTTCAGTGATTATTATTGCCTCATTAATTGGAACTTCCATTCCACTTATCTTAGATAAATTTGGTATAGATCCTGCACTTGCCACAGGTCCATTTATTACAACCAGTAACGACATTTTCGGAATTCTAATTTACTTTTCAATAGCTAAGTTGATTTTAGGGTTTTAATCTGAACTTGTTTCAGATTATCGTTTTGAGCGAATGGTTTGGGATTTATTTGGTTTCCATTTTCCTGCTACCATTCCATCTCGTCCCAAAAGACGAGATTCCCTTGCATCAGGGCTAGTTAGTTTTTGTTTTTTCCTTTTGTTACTATTTTTAAAAAATGTTTATCTTTAACCAACAAAAATAACTTTGCGAACTTTGCGAAAAGCTTCGTGCCTTTGCGGTAAAATGAAAAATATAAAAATCCTCCACATCGATAGCAATCATCCGTTATTATGGAATCAACTTGAACAAGCAGGTTTCACTAACGAAGAAGATTTCACTTCCACCAAAGAAGAAATCGAAGCAAAAATCCAGAACTATAACGGAATAATAATTCGTTCACGTTTTAAAATCGACAAAACGTTTCTCGACAAAGCAACTAATTTACAATTTATTGCACGAGTTGGCGCAGGTTTAGAAAGCATCGATTGTGATTATGCTATCGAAAAAGGAGTTCACTTAATTGCAGCTCCAGAAGGCAATAGCAATGCTGTTGGCGAACACGCACTAGGAATGTTATTGTCTTTAATGAATAAGTTAAATCGTGCCGACAAGTTAGTTCGTGAAGGAAAATGGATTCGCGAAGGCAATCGTGGTTATGAATTAGAAGATAAAACTGTTGGAATAATAGGTTATGGAAATATGGGAAAATCTTTTGCCAAAAAACTTCGTGGATTTGACGTAAAGGTACTTTGTCACGATATTTTAGAGAATGTATCCGATGAAAATGCTACTCAAGTTTCGCTGCAAGAACTTCAAAAACAAGCCGATGTTTTGAGTATACACCTTCCATGGACGCCAGAAACCGATAAAATGGTAAATACTGAATTTATAAACTCGTTTTCGAAACCTTTTTGGCTCATCAATACCTCAAGAGGTAAAAATGTAGTAACTACCGATTTAGTAGAAGCTTTAGAATCAGGAAAAGTTCTCGGCGCAGGTTTAGACGTTTTAGAATATGAAAAACTTTCGTTTGAAAACCTCTTTGTGTCATCCCGAGCGCAGTCGAGGGACCTTCCAGAAGCCTTCCAGTATTTATTAGATTCGGAAAAGGTTTTACTAACGCCACATATCGCGGGATGGACATTTGAAAGTCATGAAAAATTGGCGCAAACAATTGTAGATAAAATTAAGTTACTATACTATAAGTAGAATAAATTTTATTTAATCTAAAAAATTATTGAATAATTTATGAAATATTGGTTAGTTTAATTGCTGTATTTTATGCTTTGATTGTGTTGCTATTATAACAGATTTTTCTTATTTGAAATTTGTTTTGTTATAGTTTGTATTAAAATAAAGGGAGTTTTTTTTAACTCCCTTTATTTATCTTTTAACTTCCTCTTCTATTAAGTTTCCACTATCATCAATTGACATTCTAATTCGTGATTCTTTTTTACTCATTATAGTAAGAATAATCCAACCAATTGCCCAAAACCCACAAGTACAAAGTGTTATTGCTCCATGAATCAAGTGGTTAACTTTCTGACCTTCTTTTTTAAGTACAGCAGTTAAATTTTCTGAGTTTTTATCTACTATAGTGTAGCCTTCAAGAGCTTTAGTAGATATGAATCCATCAAATCTTTTTTTTCTTTCAGTGTTTTCCATTATTAAAAGTTTAAATTTTATCAAAGATATAAAAACAGTTGTAAATAACGTTATAAAAACAATACGATTTAAATAATGTTATTTAAACAATATATATAAATATTATTTATGAGAGTAAATTTGAAAAAATGAGTAAAGTTGTGAGGAAAACAGAAATAAGTCAAGAAGTAATTGAACTAGGAAAAAGAATTCAAGAGATAATAAAATCTAAAGGATTGAAAACTAGAGAGGTTGCACATGATGCAGACATGGATGTTGAAAATCTCCGTAAGTATATCAATGGTAAGCAAGAAATGAAAATCACAACTTTATTAAAAATTGTAACTGCACTTAACATATCTGTTAGTGATTTATTTAAAAATTAACAATAACCAATAAAACAAAAATTATGGAATCAAGTAAAGTAGACATGTTCATGATGTCAAATTCTAAGTATTTTGAAGGTCATCATTTAATGGCAGTAAGAGAAAAATTATTAACTCTTGACGATTCAAAATGGGGAATGGTTCAAACCCTACAATTTAAGGATCCAACAACAAGTATCATTGTTTCATTACTTGGAGGTCAATTAGGAATTGATAGATTCATGATTGGTGATACAGGAATGGGAATTGGAAAATTATTAACTTGTGGTGGATTAGGAATTTGGGCAATTATCGATTGGTTTTTAATCATGGGTGCAACTCGTGAGAAAAACATGGAAACTTTCCAAAATTCGTTATACTAAACCATGACCAAAAACAAGTTATATGCTATTGTTTTTATAGCTTGTTTTTTTGGCTTAGCCTATCTTTTTTATAAAATAAATTATTCCGAAAGTTCTCATTTAACTGTTTGTATTATCAAAAATGTGACAGGTTATGCTTGTCCTTCTTGTGGTACAACTCGTGCGGTTCAGCTTTTTCTTCAAGGAAATTTTGGCGCTTCACTTCAAATGAATCCTTTCGGAATAATTGTTGCAATACTTATGGTAATTTCGCCAGTTTGGATTTTATTTGATGTAATTACTAAAAAAGAAACCTTTTATTTTTGGTATAAAAAAACGGAAGAAATCATCCGAACAAAATGGATAGCAATTACTTTAATTATTTTAGTACTATTCAATTGGATTTGGAATATATATAAAGGATTATGATACAAAATACTACTTTTCCCTACAAACCTTCAGAACATGAATCTGAAAAAGCATCCAATAGTTATTTGATGTCTTTGGTGGCATTAGTTGCCGGTTTACCGTTGCCAATAATTAATTTGTTTGCCACTTTTTTCTTCTATTTAGCCAATAGAAAAGGAACTTACTTTGTACGCTGGCATTGTCTGCAAGCCTTGTTTTCACAAATGGCTCTCTTATGCATGAATAGTTTTGGATTTTGGTGGACAGTTTCTATAATTTTTGATGGAAAAAAACCTACTAATTATTATTTTGCCTACTTGTTTACAGTAATTTTTTTCAACCTATTAGAGTTTGTTTCTACCATTTACAGTGCCGTTCAAACACGAAAAGGAATTCACGTGCAACAATGGTTTTTTGGAAGTTTAACTAATTTAATTTGTAAGCCAAATGATAAATAAAACATTATTTCAAGGAATAGTAATTCTAGTTTTATTCTTCGGAATGTTCTTCGGATTATCAAGAATTGACTTTGTTTCCTTATTCGAAATTGAAGAAAGAACCACTTCTGCCGAGAGCAATATAGGCGATTTAATTTGGGATCAAATTCAAGATACTGAAGACATAATTCTTAATGATTCTATTGTAAAAACATTAGATAAATTGATTTTGCCAATTTGTGAAGCCAACGATATTGAACGTGATTCATTAAAGGTTCACATTATAGATAAAGACGAAGTCAACGCTTTTGCTTTACCTAATAATCATTTAGTAGTTTACACCGGATTGATTGAAGATTGCAAAAAACAAGAAGCATTGCAAGGTGTTTTAGGTCACGAAATTGCACATATTCAAAACAATCACGTGATGAAAAAACTTTCTAAAGAAATAGGATTATCAGTTATTCTTTCTGCTGCAACAGGCGGTAAAGGAGGAGAAATTTTGAAAGAAATTTTGAATACTTTGTCATCAACTGCTTACGACAGAACGTTAGAAAAAGAAGCCGATATGGAAAGTGTAAAATATCTTTTAGAAGCCGATATAAATCCGGAGCCAATGGCCGATTTTATGTATGAATTAGCCCAAGCTCAAGATATGCCAAATTCACTAGAATGGATTTCAACTCATCCCGATTCTGAGGCAAGAGCGAAATATATTTTAGATTATTTAAAAGGTAAGAAATACAAAAAGACACAAACCTTGACTCAAAAAGAGTGGGAAGATTACAAGATTTTGATTAAGAATAATTAGCACTTCAATATTATTAAAACCACTTCGACAAGCTCAGTGTGACAATACGTAATCAATTGATTTTTGTAGAAAAAATAAAGTTCTATTTTGCAAATTAGCCAATAATAATATGCAATGTCAGTCTGAGTTTGTCGAAGACCTTTCTTTAATACAAGCACTTCGACAGGTTCAGTGTGACAATACGTAATCAATTGATTTTTGTAGAAAAGATAAAGTTCTATTTTGCAAATTAGCCAATAATAATATACAATGTCAGTCTGAGCTAGCTTGTGCTGACAAAGGAAATAGAGACCTCTATTTTAATCATTTTAAATCGTTAGGATTACCAAATTGAGTATAATTTTTAGAAAATAAGACTAGTCTTTCCCAATCTTGAATTATTAGAGCTTCTTTTTTTATTCTGCTCCATCCTTTAATTTGTTTTTCAATTGCAATAGCATTTAAAACATCATTAAAAGTTTCAAACCACATTAATTCTAATGGCCTTTTATTATAAGTATAACAATCTTTGTTTTTGCCAGATTGGTGTTCTCCAAATCTTCTTTCTAAATCATTTGTGAAACCTGTATAATACGAATTATCACTACACTTAAGGATGTAAACAAAATATGTTTTCATAATAATTTATTTTAACTCAAACCACTTCGACAGGCTCAGTGTGACAATTCGTAGTCAATTGATTTTTCTAGAAAAGATAAAGTTCTATTTAGTAAAAGAGCCAATTATAATATGCGATGTCAGTCTGAGCTTGTCGAAGACCTTTTATTTAACTCAAACCACTTCGACAAGCTCAGTGTGACAATACGTAATTAATTGATTTATTTATGTTTTAAATAATCACTAAAGTATTTCTATAAAATAAAAGTTTAGCTTTTTTATAATTTTGAACACTGAACACTGAACACTGAACACTGATTTCTATTCCTGTTTTTCACTCAACTTTCTCTCTAACTCCGCTTGAAATTCTTCCATTACAGGTTTCATGGTGCTTTCAGGAATATCGGCAATTCTTATGTACATTAAACCATCGATGGCGTTGTTGAATAGAGGATCAACATTGAAGGCAACTAAACGTGCATTTTGC
>CANGUP010000165.1 GCA_947457105.1 Flavobacteriaceae bacterium | reverse complement strand
TGTAAGTCGATTCCAACGGCTTCAAATTCGCCATTTTCAATACACAAATGCCAAGGAAGATTGAAATGCTCTGGAACGCCTGCTATTTTTATAGTTTTCATTTTTATGCTGAATTTATTTCAGCATCTTTCGATGCTTAAAATTTTTATGTATTAGATTAATTTATGCCACAGATTATTACAGATAAAACGGATTTTGTTCTGAGTTATTTCAACTGAAAACTGCTTACTGCGACTGCCTACTAATTTGCCACCATTTCCAAATCACACCATCTTTATCTGGGTAATCTTCAACAAAATTGAAACCTACCTTTTGCAAAACATGATTTGAAGCTCCATTTTCAGCATGAGTATAAGCATTCATTTCCTTGCACTGAGCTTGTCGAAGTGTCATTCGGTTAAAAAAATAATCAAGCCAAGCAAGTGATGCTTCGGTTGCATAACCTTTGTTCCAAAATTTTTCATTCAAGCGATAACCATAATCAAAGAAATTTGTATTACCATTTTCAACATGGTCATTTACAAATTTGATTCCTGTCCAACCAATTAGTTCATTAGTTTCTTTTAAAATAGTTGAAAAACGACCAATTCCTCTTTCTAGATATTGTTTTTGAACCATTTCAATATAATCGTAAACTTCTTGAATATCAATACAAGGCTTTTGCCATAAATAATTATGGACTTCTGGATTTTTATCCATTTCAAATAATGCTTCAGCATCTGATTTTTCAAATGGTCGAAGTAGTAGTCTTTCAGTTTCTAATATTAAATCCATTCTGGGTTAATTTGATTTAAATGATGATACAAATAGTCGAAGTAATCTTCTATTAAGAATTGTAAATCAGACAGCTCACCATTTGGAAGAATTAATTGAAATGCAAGTGTTTCATTGGTTTGATTTTTTAAAATGTGCAAAATATGAAGATTTAAATTCATCCATAAATCAAATAATTCTTGATTGTTTTTATTTTGATAATCATTCGATTTTACTAAATCATCAGGATTATAAGTTCTTATTTTATAAGGTTTATCAAATGTTTGAATTTCAGTAAATCGCTGAATATTGTTAATTGCTGAATCAATTAAATGACCTAAGACTTCCTTTTTAGACCATTTGTTTTCTGTTGTTTTTATTTCAAAATCCGTAGCTTTTATAAAAATATTTGAAGCCGTTAACTCATTCAAAACGAATTCAAATTTTGTTATTTTTTCTTTCATTGTTTAGTTTTGAGTTTTATTCTATCTTCAAATGTGAAATTACTATGCGATATCCATCAGTATCAATTTCGTCCAGGCTCTTGACAAAATTACGAGCTTAGAAACTTATATTTTCTATTTAAGATAATAATTCTTGTGAAATGTAAACGTGAATTTACTATAAAATTCGTATTCTTAACAAACGCCTGATGGGCGTTTTTTTTTTATTTAGTTGTTATAATTATTCCTCCGTCAAATGGTCTCTCGCCATATATGTTATTTAATTCATTTTGTTTTAACATTCTTAAACTTAATATAGTTTTTGGGTCAATTTTGAAACTGTCTTTTAATGGAAATCCGTCAACTATTATTAGTAATTCTAATTTTTTTTCATCATTGAATCCATTTGAATTATGCATGCTGTCCAAATATAATTGTTTTACTTCAACTAGTTCGACAGACTTCAACTGTTTAATATTTACATTTTTATTTTTTTTGTCTAACTTTACATAATCAATGTTATACCTATTCAGATATATGTTTTCAAAATCCATTTTTTGATTATCAACAAAAATATTATAATCACCTGAATATTTTTTTAATATCTTATTTCTGTCATATTTAATATTCCGCGTTGCACAACCAATTGATAAAATCACTAAAATTATAGTAAGTATTATTTTCATTTGTCTTATTTTACATTTCTTGTGTTTATTAATTGGTTTGCGTTCCGCTAAAATGACACATGTAATTCCAATCCTAAAATATCAATATAAAAGGATTTGAGTTGTTCTAAATTGTTGGTAGGTCTTGCAAATCTGAAAGTCATAAATTTTATTCAAAATATTCTAAAGCCATTATCATCAAACAAAAAACAAATATTCCAAGTACAAAGTTTTTCTTATTGGAATTCATTCCACTATTATCAATTACTTCTTCTTCAAATAAAAAATATCCAATATTCTTTTCATAATTTTTATCAAAAACAATATTCATGAACATGTAATATATCCAACGAGCAAAACCGCCTAAAGCAAAAAATAGTTTTTGAATTAAATGTCCAATCATTTATTAAAAATTCGTAATTAATCTACTCTGCTCATTTATCCAAAGCATATTCAATCAAGGCCTCACCCGCTTTGTATGCATCTTCGCTAAAAGTTCCAGTAGCGCGATTGGCAATGATTGCATTTAAGGATAAACATTGATGTCCCAGCAATTTTCCCAAACCATAAATTGCTCCAGTTTCCATTTCAAGATTGGTCATTTTGATGCCTTCAAATTCAAATTTGTCCATTTTACGGTTCAATTCTGGATCTTGAATATCTAATCTTAAAACTCTTCCTTGTGGACCATAAAATCCTCCTGCAGTTCCTGTAAATCCTTTATAGATTTTGTCGCTTTCGAAACGTTTTTCAAGAATTTCACTTCCTTTAATTACATATGGACGACCTTTTTTCATATCCCAATTGGTTTGAGCAATAAAAGCGTCTTCCATTGCTGTTTCAGAAATTTCATCAATCAAATAAGAGCGAAGCATGTTGTCTAATCCTAATCCGAATTGACTCATAACAAAACTATCACAAGGAATATCTGCTTGTAATGAACCTGAAGTTCCAATTCGGACAATATTCAACGAAGTCAATTCTTCTTTGATTTCACGAGTTTTTAAATCGATGTTTACTAATGCATCCAATTCGTTCATGACAATGTCAATATTATCTGGACCAATTCCTGATGACATTACTGTAATTCGTTTTCCTTTGTAAATTCCAGTTTGTGTTTTGAATTCACGTTTTTGTTGTGAAAACTCAATACTCGAGAAATGTTTAGTTATTTTTTCGACTCTATTTTGATCACCTACAAATATGATGTCTTTTGCAATATGTTCCGGTTTTAGGTTTAAGTGGTATACACTTCCGTCCGGATTTAATATTAATTCTGATGATGCAATCATAATTTTTAATTTGAAATTTGAAATTCGATATTTGATAGTTAATAATTTCAAATATCAAATCTCGAATAAATTAACCACCTACACGTTTTGTTTTAAATCCTTTGTCTTGTAATAATTTCATTATTTTATCACGATAATCGCCTTGAATAATGATTTCGCCGTCTTTGAAAGTTCCTCCAACAGCAAGTTTATTTTTTAATTCTTTTGCCAATAATTTGAAATCTTCATCTTCACCTTCATAACCTGAAATAATGGTAGTAGGTTTTCCTTTGCGTTTTTCAAATTTACAAATCATTGGTTCTTTTTGAACGAATAATTCGTGTTCTTTTTCCTCAACAATTTCTGGTTCGTTAGAAACTTCGTGGTCTGGAAATAATTTTTTTAGTTGTTCTTGTAAATCCATCTTTATAATCTTTAGTAACACAGATTTGAGAAATTGAAGAAATTGATAAAATCTTTATGTGTTTCACTTTATAATTTTTAAATCTTTTGCAACACAGATTTAAGAAATTAATAAAATCTTTTATTTGTTATGTTTCTTTAAATCATTTGTAAATATCTTTCTAATGAATTGAGGATCTTTTCCAAAATTTAATAATAATCTTACTTCACAATTTGTTGCTTTTAAATAATTTAATAGTTGACTTTCATCAGCTTCAACCAAATATTCAGAACATTTTAATTCTATGATTACTGAATTGTTCACAATAATATCGGGAACGTAATCACCAACTATTTCATTTTTATATATTACACTTATCTTTTTTTGACTTTCAAATTCATAACCTCTTAGTTTTAATTCAATTAAGAAAGCGTTGTGATAAACTTTTTCTAAAAATCCATAACCTAATTCATTATAAACATCATAATAAATTCCTATTAGTGATTTAGTCAGCTCTTGATGTGGGAAGTTTTTCATTTTTTTCTATCTGGCGTTTATTTTTTTGTTTGGAACTCAGATTTATAGAAATTAGATAAATCTTTAAAAGCTATTCAATACTTGAAATAATTAAAGATTTTTTAAATTTTTTAAATTTCTTCAATCTGTGTTGCTTCTTCTACTTAATATCTTTTACTTTATATTTAAATAAAAAACCAAACCCCAAAACTAATTGGAATTTGGAATTTTAGTATTGGAATTACTTCCCTTTATTTCTTAATCAATCCTAAATCAACCAATCTTTCATATAAATAGTCACCTGCGGTGATGTCTTCATATAATTTTGGATTGTTTTCGTCGATGCATTCTGGTAAGCAATTTAGTTTCATATCACTCACTGGATGCATGAAGAAAGGAATAGAATATCTTGAAGTATTCCATAATTCTCTTGGTGGATTTACAACTTGATGAATCGTTGATTTCAATTTGTTGTTTGTGTGTCTTGACAACATATCACCAACGTTAATCATCAATTCGTCTGGTTGTGCCATGGCATCAATCCATTGACCATCGTGATTTTGAACTTGCAATCCTTTTCCTTGTGCACCCATTAAAAGTGTAATCAAGTTGATGTCACCATGAGCAGCAGCACGAACAGCACCATCTTTAGGTTCGTCAGTGATTGGTGGATAGTGAATTGGACGTAAAATACTGTTTCCGTCTTTGATGTAATTATCAAAATAGAATTCGTCCAATCCAATGTGAATAGCTAAAGCACGCAATACATAAACACCTGTTTTTTCAAGCATTTGATAAGCTTCTTTACCTGTTGCATTGAAGTTAGCTAATTCATTTACAGTAACATTTTCTGGATATTCGTTAGCATATTTTGAACCTTCCGAAACGTATTGTCCGAAGTGCCAAAATTCTTTCAAATCTCCTGCAGAACGACCTTTAGCATGTTCTTTTCCAAAAGAAATATAGCCACGTTGTCCGCCAATTCCTGGGATTTCGTATTTTTCTTTTACTTCAAGAGGAAGATTAAAGAAATTACGCACTTCAGCATAAAGATTTTCAACCAATTGGTCATCAAGAAAGTGACCTTTTAACGCTACGAAACCAATTTCTTCGTAAGCTTTTCCGATTTCGTTTACAAATTTTTGTTTACGTGCCGGATCATCCGACAGGAAATCACGTAAGTCAACACTAGGAATTTGTTGCATATTACATTATTTAAAATACTAAAACATTAAATATATTCTCTAGATAATTTGTTAGGCTAATGCAATTAGACTTTTTAAATTACTAAACTGAACTAAAACTTTTTTGTTAATAACTAAAATTGGATTTATATCAATTATATCTACAAATATATGAAAATTTTATTTTGATTGTGTGTAAGTTATTAACAAATATTTATTGAGTTTAGTAACACTGATTCAGGTAATCAAAGAATTTTTAAAATTTTTCTAATTTCTTCAAACTGTG
>CANGUP010000164.1 GCA_947457105.1 Flavobacteriaceae bacterium | reverse complement strand
TTAGAAATGATAATTAGAGAAATCCAATCTGAAGATAACGAACAAATTGCCAATGTAATTCGTCAAGTATTTATATCGGATGATTATCCAAAAACTGGAACTGCTTTTGCCGATTTGCAATTGGATTTTATGTTTGAAGCCTATGATAAACCAAAAGCTATCTATTTTGTTGTAGTGATTGATGGAAAAATTGTTGGTGGTGCAGGAGTAAGTCAGTTAGAAAATACGGAAGAAAATATATGTGAATTACAGAAAATGTATTTCTTACAAGAAGCTCGTGGAAAAGGAATTGGATTTGAAATGATTCAAAAATGTTTGATAAAAGCAAAAGAGTTTGGCTATGAAAAATGCTATTTAGAGACACTTCCCGAAATGCTTCCAGCTCAAAGTTTGTATAAGAAAGTTGGGTTTGAGTATCTTTGCGAACCACTTGGTGGAACTGGTCATACGAGTTGTCCTATTTGGATGATAAAAAGTTTATAGTGGTTTAATGTTGTTTAAAAATAGTTTAATGTTACTGAAATCATACAAATCCACATTTTTACAAGAGCTTTCTACTTTATATGATGAAAAGGAAATAGAGAGTTTCTTTTATATTGTATTAGAAAGTTTTCATAACAAGAAACGAATCGATTTGGCATTAAATCCAGAAATGGAAATGGATGCTGTTCAATTGTTGCGTTGGGAAAGCGTTTTATCTGATTTAAAAAAGGAGAAACCTATACAATATATATTAGGAGAAACCGAATTTTATGGTTTGCCATTTCTTGTAAATGAAAATACTTTAATTCCAAGACCAGAAACTGAGGAGTTGGTAGAATGGATTATTTCGAATAATGAAGGACTTCGACAAGCTCAGTCTGACAAAAGTGCAAAATTGAAAATTTTAGATATAGGAACAGGAAGTGGTTGTATCTCTATTTCATTGGCTAAAAATCTTCCAGATGCTCAAGTTGCTGCTATTGATGTTTCTGAAAAAGCTTTGGCTACAGCTTATAAAAATGCTGAAATAAATAAAGTAGAAGTAAATTTTATTTTGGAAAATATTTTGGAAACAGAAGTTTTAGATGAAAAATACGATATTATTGTTTCCAATCCTCCTTATGTTAGAAATCTTGAAAAACAAGAAATTAAGTCTAATGTTTTACAATATGAACCTCATCTAGCATTGTTTGTTGAGGATAATGATGCGTTACTTTTTTACAGAAAAATTGCAACATTAGCCAAGAAAAATTTATCAGAAAACGGAAAGTTATACTTTGAAATCAATCAATATTTAGGAAAAGAAACAGTTAGATTACTTGAAGGAATGGATTTCAAGAATGTTATTTTGAAGAAAGATGTTTATGGAAATGATAGAATGATTTCTTGTTGGATATAAATTACTCGTATCTCAAAGCCTCAATAGGATCAAGTTTCGATGCTTTTATAGCAGGATAAAGTCCAGAAACTATTGCTACTATGAAACTTGTTATTACTGCAGCTAGAATTGCTCCCCAAGGAATTACAAATCCGAATTTCATTAAGGATGCCATTAAATAACCTACCAACATTCCAAATATTATTCCAATCAATCCACCAATTTGAGCGATTAGTAAGGTTTCCATAAAAAACTGCCAAGCGATGGTATTTCTTTTGGCTCCAAGTGATTTTCTAACACCAATTTCTCTTGTTCTATCGGTTACAGAAACAATCATGATGTTCATTAATGCAATTGATGAGCCCATAATGGTGATAATACTGATTACCCATGCTGCAGCACTTAAATATCCTGTGATATTGGCAATTCTGTTGGCTAAATCATCACTTCTTGATATTCCGAAGTTTGTTTCCTCTACTGGACTTAGTTTTCTAATTTGTCGCATGGTAACCGTTGCATCATTTACAGCACTTTCTAAAAGTTCTTTTTTGTCTACCATCGAACTTACTGTGTAATTGATGTTTGGTGTCGAAAATATAGAACGTGCGACTTGTATTGGAATAAGAATTCGTAAATCTTGATTATTTCCGAAAGTTGAACCTTTTTCTTTTAAAACCCCAATTACTTTAAATTTTGCACCTCTTATCGAAAGAATTTTATCAACAGGATTGACGTCTTTTAATAAGCCTTTTGTTGCAAAATCGCTACCAACAACACAAACGTATGCATTGTTTGAAATATCGAATGGATTGAAGTTTCTACCGTTAACAATTTCTAAACCTGAATTGGTAGTGTAAAGGTCATCTACACCTAATATACTTATTTCGGGATCGGTTTTTTCGTTTTCATATTTTACTTCAGCAGTACTTGTTGCTGTAAATGAAATAGAAGTATGTGTAAAAGGATAATCGTATTTTTCTTTGAATGCTTTGGCTTCAGGATATGAAATGATAGGATTTATTTTTTCAATTTCGCCACCACCTTGGTTTCTTGTCGAAAACTCATATTGATTGATGTTGAACGTATTCGAACCCATAGAAGCAAACTTCGAGTTCAACTCATTGTCAATTGCTGAAACAACGGTAAGAATTCCTACTAAAGCTGTGATTCCTATGGCAATAATGACGATGGTAAGAATCGTACGCAACAATTGTGCACGAATCGAACCCAAAGCAATCTTAATATTTTCTCTAAAAACTGAATTCATAATTCTTATTTGACACGAAATTACAGTTTTTGTTACAAGTTTGTGTTATAAGAATTACAAATTATTTTAAAAAGTATGATATTTGTACCATAATTTCAGATATCTGATTTTAGATATTAGATTTAATGTCTAAAAAGCAATCTGAAAATTTAATATCTGTTTTCAAAAATCAAAAATCTAATATTTTAAAAATGGCATCTAAACCAAGTATTCCTAAAGGCACACGCGATTTTTCACCAGTTGAGGTTTCTAAACGTAACTATATTATTGCTATTATGCGAACTCATTTTGAGAACTATGGCTACCAACCTATAGAAACACCAAGTTTTGAAAATTCAGATACTTTGTTGGGTAAATATGGTGAAGAAGGTGATCGATTGATTTTTAAGATATTGAATAGTGGTGATTTTTTAGATAAAGTATCATCTGAAGAATTGCAAACAATTAACTACAAACAATTAACTAGTAAAATCTCCGAAAAAGCTTTACGTTACGACTTAACGGTACCATTTGCAAGATACGTTGTGCAACACCAAAGTGAGATTGAGTTTCCTTTTAAAAGGTATCAAATTCAACCTGTTTGGCGTGCCGATAGACCACAAAAAGGTCGTTTTAGAGAATTTTATCAATGTGATGCCGATGTTGTTGGTTCCACTTCATTGTGGCAAGAAGTAGAGTTGGTACAATTGTATGATGCTGTTTTTGCAGAATTGGGATTGCATGGTGTTACTATCAAAATTAATAATCGTAAGATTTTATCTGGAATTGCTGAGGTTATAGGAGCTTCTGATAAGTTGATTGATTTTACCGTTGCTTTAGATAAATTGGATAAAATAGGAGAGGACGGAGTTAAAAAAGAAATGCTTGAAAAAGGAATTTCTGAAGAAGCATTGTTCAAAGTACAACCATTATTTAATTTTAATGGAACCGTTCAAGAGAAAATAGCAAAACTTTCGGTTTTACTTTCTTCGTCTGAAGAGGGTTTGAAAGGAGTAGCCGAGTTGCGTTTTATTTGTGATAATGTTTCTAAACTTGGATTAAAAAAAGCAACTTTAGATTTAGATGTAACATTGGCTCGAGGATTGAATTATTATACAGGAGCAATCTTTGAAGTTGCAGCGCCAGAAGGAGTTGCTATGGGTTCGATTGGTGGTGGTGGAAGGTATGATGACTTGACTGGTATTTTCGGATTGAAAAATATGAGTGGAGTAGGAATATCTTTTGGTTTGGATAGAATTTATTTGGTTCTTGATGAGTTGGGGTTATTTCCTGAGACAGTTACTACTACCACCAAAGTGATGTTTTTAAATTTTGGAGATGCCCAATCTTTTGAAGTAATGCAAGCTGTTCAAAAACTCCGTTCAATAAATATTAAAACTGAAATGTATCCTGATGCTGTAAAGATTGACAAACAGTTTAAGCATGCTGAAAAAAGAGGAATTCCTTTTGTGGTTAAGGAGATTTCAAATGGTTTATTCACTTTGAAAAATATTATTTCTGGTTTGCAAGTCCAGGTTAGTTTTGAAGAATTGTTGACTAAAATTAATTAAAAATTTGTCTAAACTTTTGGGTGCAGTCTATTTAAGTAGCTTTTTGGCGTCAAATCAATCATTTAAACCTTAATTAAAAACGATTTTTTTGCTAGTATCACCTTTTTTATTAAGAATCGCGCAAAGGATTCGCGCTACAGCTTGGTGTGGGGGCTGGAAGATACAGATAGGTATTGTCAATCGTACAAAACCTGTTATGTTTTGATTTTCAGAATCTTTTGCCTAGTTTTGATGTATTAAAAAAAAAATAAAACTATTCAAGAAGCACATAATACTATTTTAATTATTCTTGAAATAAATACGATACAATGAAAAAAATATATTTAATCTTATCACTGCTTTTATTTAGTGTTTGTTGTTTTTCTCAAAGTCGTTATGTTTCACAAACAACAAAAAAGATTGTATACACTAGAGATGGTGGTGTATGCCAATGTTGTGGTAGTTCTTATAGTTTAGAATATGACCATATTACTCCATTTTCTTGTGGTGGTAGCAGCAATCCTTCAAATATTCAATTGCTTTGTCGTAAATGCAATCGTAGTAAATCTAACAGTTGTTATTGTAAAGTTCATGATAAAAAAGTAGGTTCAAATTGTTGTGATGGCAACACTACCAGTAAGCCAACAACTACATCAACCCAATGCGGAGGCACAACAAAAAAAGGCAAAAGATGTAAAAAAATGACAACCAACTCTAGTGGACGTTGTTATTTACATCTATAATTTATTAAACAATTTAAAATCTTAACGAACATGAGTATGTTGTTTGCAATAGACACTAAAACGGAGGAAATAATCGTTTCAGATTCTCCAAAAGGAAGTAATGAAATAATATTTATTGAACGAATTAAACGTCAAGACAATGAAGTTCTTTATAATGCTGTTATTACTTTAACAAGTATTACAAAGGAACTCATTTTTGATATTACAATTTTTAAAGCAATGGATAAGGTCTGTCAAATGATGTATAATAAAAAAAAATAATTCATTAGTAATATGCGCCAGCTTCCCGCGCAAATCCATTCGCTTGGAACTGCAATTTAAAATATTGAAAAACACAAACCCCCTTTAACATTCTTTTTTTACCTATGTAGTCAGAAGCACTGCTATATTTTATTCTTGTCTAAACACAATAACCTCTAAAAGCAAGTCTTTGTATTCGTTTCTTGTAAATAGATTTCACCAACCCACAACTGCAAAATTAATAAAATACAATCCTCAGAATTAAGACAACTTTTTACCCTGTGTATCCTTTTAATTTATTCAGTAATATCAAGTGTTTTAACCATGATTTTCAAATTTCCTTACTCCGTTTCCTTACTCCATAAAACACGAATAAGAGTGATTT
>CANGUP010000163.1 GCA_947457105.1 Flavobacteriaceae bacterium | reverse complement strand
TTTTATCTTGAGCGCTTGATACTAAAAAACAACAAATAAGAAGGAAAGTGAATAACTTTTGCATCTGAATAATTTTTACAAAAATAGTTCAAAAGATGTTATACCGCAAAGGCGCAAAGCCACAAAGTTTTATACCTTTGTAAAATAACGAATGATTCATGTTTAAAAACGCTTTCCGCAAGTATATCGATAATTTTAGAGGGTTTCGAAGAGAAGTTTGGATACTTACTTTGGTTACCTTTATCAATCGTGCCGGAACGATGGTTTTGCCCTTTTTATCAAAATACCTGAACGATGATTTGCATTTTTCCTACGAGCAAATTGGAAACATTTTAGTTTGTTTCGGAATAGGTTCTATGGTTGGCTCATGGCTTGGCGGAAAATTGTCAGATAAAATCGGATTTTATAAAATAATGGTTTTCAGTTTGTTTGTTAGCGGATTAATGTTCTTTGGCTTACAATATGTTACAAGTTATATCGGACTTTGTATTGCCGTATTTTCAATTATGGTGGTTGCCGATATGTTTCGTCCTGCTATGTTTGTTTCTATTGGCGCGTATGCCAAACCTGAAAACAGAACGCGTGCCTTGACATTAGTTCGTCTTGCAATCAATCTCGGATTTGCAGCCGGACCTGCTTTGGGCGGATTAATTATTATGAACATTGGTTACAAAGGACTTTTTTGGGCAGATGGTGCTACTTGTATTATTGCAATTTTAATCTTTTGGATGTTAGTAAAAGAAAAGAAAAAACCTGCAGAATCTAAAGAAGCTAAAGCTCTTTTAGAAGCAAATCGAGAATCTGTTTTTAAAGACAGACCATTTTGGATCTTCTTATTTATGTGTGTCATCACTGGCGTTTTGTTTTTTCAATTGTTTACCACGATCCCATTATACCATAAAAAACAGTTTAATTTAAATGAATTGCAAACTGGTTTATTGCTAACACTGAATGGTGTTTTAGTTTTCTTTTTAGAAATGCCAATCGTGAGTTATATCGAAAGAAATAAATTAGACAAAGTAAAAATAGTAACCATTGGTTGTTTCTTAATGACAATAAGTTTGTTCTTACTTTTAATCAACTTTTGGGCTGGAATATTGATCATTATGATGTTATTTATGACGGTAGCTGAAATGTTTGCTTTTCCATTCTCCAATTCATTTGCAATTAGTCGTGCGCCCAAAGGTCATGAAGGTCGTTATATGGCCATTTTCACCATGAGTTTTAGTGCTGCACATATTTTGAGTGCCAAAATCGGAATGGGTGTTGTTGCTGCCTATGGATACCAAATGAACTGGTTGTTCATGGGAATTCTAGGGTTAATCGGAACTGCTGCTGGTTACTGGGTGATGCGATTGGTAGCGAAAGAGAAAGTTGCGAGTTAACAATTTACTATTGTCTTCGAGAGCCTCAGACAACAGTAAATTTTTAAAATCTTTATAGTAACAATTCAAAATCTATAAATATCTCCTTCTTATTTCTTGAAAAGATTGATTTGAATGTATCAGTTCCTCAATGATTTCTTTTCTTAAAATGTCAATATTATCTTCATTTAGATATTTTGTCCAAGCGGTTTCTTCAAATAAAGTACGGATTTGCTTAATTAATTTTGTTGTTTCTGAAGATGATCTTAAAACTTTATCGGAAGAATAATTTGAGCTTTGTTTGTGATAAAAATTTACAGATTTAGACTCATAATCCGCTTCAAGAAAGTAAATCTTATCTACATCATTATCGGAATAAAAATCAGACCAATTAGCATAACCGAGTTTGGTTCTATTGGAATTTGGCACTTCGACTGCGCTCAGTGTGACAGCAAAATTTGAAACCAATCTCCATTTGCAATTGGCTACTCTACTCCAATGATTAGACAAACGATAGACTCCATTTTCTACAAAATAATAACAACTACCCGATTTGCTTTTGTAATTTAATTTCAAATCTTTAATTGCATCTACATCGACTTCTTTGAAAATACAAAAAGTGTATTTGTGAAAGTTGGTTTTATTGTACGTTTTAATTGGCATGAAATAAATTCTTGTTTGCTCAAAAGTACTATATTTTTTTGCCACTGATTCAACGGATTATTACTGATTTTTTAAATTCCTGCAAAAAAGACTTCGACAAGCTCAGTTTGACAATAGGTTATCAAATACGCATCGCGTAATCAAAGTAAATACAATTAATAAACAACTGTCTGTCTGAGCCTGTCGAAGACGTTTTTATATCATTTTTAAATATTCAAACGTTAAATTTAGTTAATTAACTACAAAAATAGTTGTGTAACTAAAAATATAGTTATATGTTTGTCTTATAAAATAATTATCATGCAAAAGTTAACTAATAAAGAAGAAGAAATCATGCACATTTTATGGAAGCTAAAAAAAGCTTTTGTAAAAGAAGTTATGGCGGAAATAACAAACGAACAACCACATTACAATACACTTTCTACCATCATCAGAAATTTGGAAGATAAAGGATATGTAAGTCACAATGCTTATGGAAACACGCACCAATATTTCCCAATTATTGCTTTAGAAGACTATCGCAAAGAATTTATGAATACGGCAATTGAAAACTATTTTAATAATTCTTATAAAAATATGGTTTCATTTTTTGCTGAAGAAGAAAAAATTTCGGCTGACGAGTTACGTGAGATTTTAGAGATTATTGAGAAAAGAAAATAGAGAGGAGAAAATAGAGAGGAGAAAATAGAGTAAAGAAAATAGAAATTATGGAAGAAATTGTAACTTACTTATTAAAATCAAGCGGATTGTTGGCTACTTTCTTTCTTGCTTATCATTTTTTGTTGCGAAAAGAAACGTTCTTTACTAGCAATCGTTGGTTTTTACTTTCAGGTTTGGCTACTTCCATCCTATTGCCTTTATTTTTCATTAAGAAAATTGTTTACGTTGAAAGTCCGAAAATTACTTTGCCAATTTCAACAGAAAATAATGATTTACCCATAATCATTGACAAAGCAACACCAATTACAACGGAAAGTATTGATTGGCTTCAAATATTGTTTATTGTTTATGGAATTGTTGCAACAATCTTAATTATTAAAGTCATTATTGACTTAGTTTCACTTGCCAAACTGTTGAAAAAACAAACCATTCAGAAGCAAGAAGACTTATCTTATATTAATATAAATCAAGATATAGCTCCTTTCTCCTTCTTTAATTATATCGTTTTTAATTCAAGTCTTTACTCGCAAGAAGAATTAGAAAGCATCTTATTGCATGAGAAGATTCACAGCCAAGAAAAACATTCCATTGATGTTTTGTTGGCAAAATTATTTACCATTGTCTTTTGGTTCAATCCATTAGTTTGGTTGTATCAAAAAGCCATCATTCAGAATTTAGAATACATTGCCGATAGCAAAGCAATACAAAATATAGAAGACAAAAAGTGTTATCAAATGGCACTTTTAAAGGTAGTTTCTCATCAAAACTGCTTACCCATCACCAATCATTTTTATCAATCATTAATCAAAAAACGAATCGTTATGTTAAACAAAAATCAATCCAACAAAAAAAGTATTTGGAAGTACACATTAATTCTTCCTGTAATTATTGCTTTCGTATTTTTATTCCAAATAAAAGTCGTGGCACAAGAAAAATTAATTCAAATTTCTGATGGATCATCAATTTCTGCATCAACAAGAGAGGTTACAGAAATGTATTGGACAAAAAACAGTACAGATGAAGAATTCAAAGATGATATTGAATCCTTAAAAAGTTCAGATATCACAATGTCATTAAGTGGTATAAAAAGAAATGATAAGAATGAAATAATTGAAATTATGATTTCATATCAAGATAAATTAGGAAATAGCGATTCAAAAAAAATCTTCAAGGAGAACGGAATTGACCCTATCTATTTTAGAAGAGATATTAATCAAGATGGTAAAGGTGAAATTGGATTTTATAACTTAGGAACTAATGAAATTACATCAACAGAAAATGAAAAATATGTATCTATCTACAACTCACAATTTGAAAGTGATACAGAAGAAAATTTAGATCGTTTGTTTATTATTAATGGTAAACCTTACACTAAAGAAGATTTGAAAGGAAAAAATATTGCAATTATTGATGGTAATATTATTAAATTATCTCCTAAAGAAGCGCTAAAAAAATACGGTAAAAGAGCTAAAGATGGTGCTGTAATTTTTAAAGGTAAAACTGAAATTATCAACAACGTTTTAGATGCTGATTTTCCTGCACCTCCACCACCACCTCCAGCACCTGTTACAAGAAAAACAACTAGTGAGATCAATCAAGAAAAGAATAGATTTTACATTATAAATGGTAAAGAATATTTTCAAAATGAATTAAAAGGCTACACTTTAAAATGTGATGGTGCAATTACATATTATGACGAAGAAGAAGCTGTAAAGAAATTTGGCGAAAAAGCCAAAGACGGTGCAATGGTTTTCAATGGAGTTACTACACTTGAGAAAAACAACGTTTCAAAGGAAATCCAAGAAAGAAAAATTATAATTTTCTCCAATGATAATGGTGATGACATTGTTTTCATTCCTGCAGAAAAAAGTTTAAAATTACCTGGTTATCCTTCTGCTAGATTGAATGATGGCGAATTAGTTCTAATTGTTAATGGCGTTGAAAAAACCAATCCGTTGGAAACTTTAAATCAAATGAATTTACAAAATGTAAAATCTATAAGAGTTTATGACGAAAGTGGAAAAGAAACTCCTGGTACGCAAATCAAGAAAATTATAATTACGACCAAATAATTTTCCCAAATCTTACTTAAAAAAGTTAAAAAATTGTAAATACCTTTTGTTAAAAAAGACATCTTTATAAATTTGTTTTGGAATTTTATCAATCAATAAATCAAATAACAAATCTTATGAAAACACAATTTAGAAACTTTGCTTTTGTACTTCCTGCTTTAGTTGCGTTTCTTTTTATGCAGAACGTGACTTTAGCGCAACAAAATCCGTTTACTTGGAACAATCAAGCCAATAGTGATGACATTGTAATGACTTGGAACAAGAATACGCCTGAAAGCGAAATGAAAGACGACATCAAAGCTTTGTCAGAAAAAGGTATTACTATCAAATATTCGGGCGTTAAACGAAACAATAAGGAAGAAATTACTGCCATTAAAGTAGAATATTCTGATAGAAAAGGAAATAAAGGCAAAATGGAATTGGATAATGCTACCCCAATTGCAACCATCAAATTCTTCAAACAAGGAGATACTGTCGGATTTGGTGAACCTTCAAACGGAAATGACTTCTTTGCCGGAAACCCTATGATGGGAGGTTTTGCAGGTGCAGATGACATAATGAAACGTTTCAACTTTGGAGGCGACAAAAACTCTCAATCGTATAGCTTTAGTTTTCCAAATGATGGTGATGGAATGAGTAAATCCAAATCACGTATTCAAATTCAAAAAGATGGTAGAAAACCATTGGTTATTGAAGACGGTGTAGTTATTGAAGGTGCTGATGATTATTCTGCAGAAGAGATAGAAGAAATCAAAAAGAACCACAAA
>CANGUP010000162.1 GCA_947457105.1 Flavobacteriaceae bacterium | reverse complement strand
TAAGGTATGGAGATGACCCGACCTGAAATAACTATATAGGTTAATGAATAAATCCTATTTATCCAGTACATCTGTTTTATTCGTGAGCTATTTTATTTAACCACATAGGAACATAGTTTTTATTTGAGGGTAAAAGGCGCTTTGCTTTGTGATAGTGAACATAGATTATGTAGTTAAACCATTAAGATATTTAGGGGAAGTGAGAAGTTAGAAGTTAGAAGTTGGGAGTTGGGAGTTGGGAGTTGCGGGTTGGGGGTTGCGGGTTGGGGTTGCGGGTTAGAGGTGAGAAGTTAGGAGTTAGGAGTTGCGGGTTGGGGGTTGCGGGTTAGAGGTTAGGAGTTGGGGGTTGTGGGGTTCTGGTGGGAGAAAGTGTCCTTTTGTGACCAAAAACGACTAAAGTGCCCTAAAGTTCCTATTGGTGTTCTTAAAGGATTTTTGAGGAGAAAGGATTCAAAGAAAGCGTATTGGGAATTTTTTGGCTAAAGTGATATATAGTTGTCCTAAAAGGGATAAACGACTTAGGGCTAGAAAATTGCCTTGTACTTTTGGGGCATGTCTAACAATTAAAACCCATTTATCATGGCAAAACAAGACGGTATCTTAAAGATACAAGGCACGTTAGAAAACCTAACGTTTTACAAGAGCGCCGATGGCCTCTTAGTGCGCACCCGCGGTGGTGTTAGCAAACAACGCATTATGAACGATCCTGCGTTTATCAGGACTCGTGAAAACGGAGCTGAATTTGCCCACAGTGCCCAAGCGGGTAAACTGTTGCGAATGGCTGTGGGCGGATTGGTATTTAAAGCGAAAGACAGAAGGATGTCGAGTAGGCTTTTGGCGGTAATGGCTAGGTTGAAAAACTTAGACACGGTAAGTGCTCGTGGAGCAAGGCAAGTAGCTTTAGGCATTGCGGGTGCTGAAGGGAAAATTCTTTTAAAGGGTTTTGATTTTAACAGTAATGCTCCTTTGCAGAGCGTGTTGTTGAGTGCCTTGAGTTTAGATCCTGCCACTGGTAGTATCTCGATCTCGGAATTTTTACCGACAGACCAGGTGCATTATCCTGATGGGGCGACTCATTTTAGTTTGCAAAGTGGGTTTTTGAAATTGGATTTTGCTAGTGGTGATTATGACATTGCTTACAGTCCTGTTGAAACTATTGCCATTGAACCTGTGCTAGTAGCTCCTACCCTAACGCCTACTGCTGTGCCTACAGGTAGTGGCACGGCGATTCATTTGCTTTCGATTGAATTTTTTCAGCGGGTGAATGGGGTGAACTACTTGCTTAAAAACGGCGCTTACAATGTGCTGCATGTGGTAGAGGTGACCTAGCTTTGCCCCTACTATCATTAGTTCCTACTGTGCTATGGCCCTCGAAGTTTTCGGGGGCTATTGTATTTTAAAAAATCACTGATTTTAGTGATTGTATATGTGTGGAAAACTTGGTAGGTTTGATTATTTCTTGAATATATTAGCTTTTTAAAAAATATTAAGGTAGAATAAAGCTTTGCTATATTAAAATATTCCTTCAAAATACTAAATCTTTAATTATTCACGTAAAGTACTTTAAGTAAAAAAATCATGGAATTTACATGATGAATTTATAATTAGATCAAGTGATAATATATTTTCTTGTTTTAAAAAGAATTAAATGAAAAGGAAGTAATGGAATATATTAATAAGTTGTGGAAAATAATAAAATAAAACAGCTGAAATAAATTTTAAAAACTATATTTTTATGCGATACTAAATACTGATAATGACTCCAATAAAAAATAAGAAAGTAGAAGGAATAATTGCTGAAATTATTGACCAATATGCTTATGCAGATCAATCTGATAGACCATGGATTATAGGATTTAGTGGCGGAAAAGACTCAACAGTACTATTAATGTTGGTTTGGATTGCACTTCAAAGAATCCGACAAGAGATGCCATTTCCTTTTCAATTAAAAAGAAAAGTTTATGTTGTTTGTAATGATACTATGGTAGAAAATCCAATTATTGCAAACTACGTAGAAGATGTTTTAGCTAAGATTACAGAAGCCGCAAGAGACCAAGATTTACCAATATTTGTTAAAAAAACTACTCCTAAACTTGAAGAAACTTTTTGGACAAATGTTATTGGTAAAGGTTATCCAGTGCCAAATAACGCTTTTAGATGGTGTACTGATAAGTTAAAAATAAGACCAACTTCAAACTTTTTAGTGGAACAAATCGATGAAAAAGGTGAAGCGATTGTTTTATTAGGAACTCGTTATGACGAAAGTGCTACTAGAGAGCGTTCCATAAGAAAACATGAAGTTACAGGAAGTAGATTGTCTAAACATCAAACAACTGTGAATACCTATGTTTATGCTCCAATTAAAGAAATGATTGTTGATGAAATTTGGTATATCATTAATGCTGTTCCTTCTCCATGGGGTTTTGACAATTCCATTCTTTTCAAAATATATGCTGATGCAAGTGCTGATGATTACGAATGTCCTACAGTTGTTGTAAACAAAGAACATAATTCATGTGGACAGAGTCGTTTTGGATGTTGGACATGTACTGTTGTGAAAAATGATAAATCAATGTCTTCTTTAGTTAATAATGGTCAAAACTGGATGGAACCTTTATTAGCTTTTAGAAATAGACTAGTTGAAGGCAGAAACATTTCAGAAAATCGTTCCGATACTCGAAGAAATGGTCAAGAAGCAGTTAGAGAAGATGGGACTTTTAACGGAAATTATACGGTTGAATATCGTTATCAAATACTTAAAGATTTACTGTTAGTTCAAAAGGATATTCAATTAGAAAGACCACACATCACTTTAATTAACAATCAAGAATTAATTGCAATTCAAGTAACTTGGAATAGAGACGGTTATTTTGATCATACAGTTGGAGATTTGTATAAAGAAATTTACAATAAAGAAATTAGTACCAATAACATAAAATCTCTTGATGATACTGAACGAAGAATTTTGCGTGAAGTATGCGAAGAAGAACCAGGATATTATCATTTAATTGATAATTTAATTGCTTTACAAGAAACCAAAACATTAATGATTACTAAATATGGTCTTCACAATGATGTTGAGAAAAGAATTGAAAGTTTTGTAAATGAGAAAATGCTTTCAATTGCATAATTATTATAACTTCAAAATTTGATGAGTTTACCTTTTTCAGATAATTTACCGATTAATAAATTAGCATCATCATTTGCTAATACTTCTGCAACGTATAAGTTTTATTGGTTAATTGCGATTATTGAATTAGTTGAGAATGGTCAAACAACTATCAAAAAAAGAAATGTTTTTTCAAGAATGATTAGTAATTCTTGGTACACAGTAAACTATTTTCACGTTTCATTTGGGAAACAAGATTTAATTCAAAATGCTGTCGAAGATATTTTAAAATTTGAAGGTTTAGCAATCGACATCAAAAAAGACAATCTGATTACAATTTTAGAAAATTCTAAAAAAAATGAAACTAAAAAATCACTTGAACATTTTAATCTAAATGTACCGCATTGGTTTTTATCGCCTTGGTTTCCAAAGCTGAAAGACGAAAATAATTCAAATTATAAAAAGCGAATTTATTTATCATCTCAAAAATTTGAAAATAATTGTCTTTATGGATTACACAATGAATTCATTGAAATAAACCCAGTTTGGATAAATTATTTAAAATTGAATGCTAAAATTCTCAAAGATTTCTGTTATTGGAATTTATCTTTATTTCTACAAACAAGAAATCCAAATGTTCCAGACATTCCAAATAAACTGATTAAACCACCAGTAAGAAATGGTTTGACAAAGCAAACAAATGAATATTGGAAAATCGTTTTTAAGGAATTGGGTTTTATAGAATGTATTTTTTCTGGAACTAAATTGTATTTTGATGAAAAGAATTTCGCCATTGACCATTTTATTCCACACGCATTTGTTTCTCACGATTTAATTTGGAATTTAATTCCGATTGAAAAAATTACTAATTCAAAGAAAAGTGATAATCTTCCTTTGTTTAATAAGCATTTTGACAAATTCTATGATTTGCAAAAAGTAGCTTTTGAAATCAATAAACATCATAACTCAAAAAGTAAATATATGGATGAATATCTTTCTATTTTTCCAAATATTGAAAGTTTTGAGAAAGAAAAGTTTTCAAATACAATTCAGCCTTTAATAACAATTGCGAGTAATAACGGGTTTTTGTATATGAAAAATGAATAATCAAAATCCAAATAGTCATTTGACAGCAATTGAAAGAACCTCACTTTCATATCCAGCTAGAATTGTTTTAAATCAAAACAAAATTATTGGTAAAGTTCTTGATTTTGGTTGTGGAATTGGAAAAGATGTTGAACTATTGAAACACAAAGGAATTGATATTATTGGATATGATCCATTTTATTTTCCAGAATTACCAACAGAAAAATTTGATACTATTTTATGTTTTTATGTATTAAATGTTTTGCTTCCTGAAGAACAAGCAGAAGTTTTAATGAATGTTTCAAATCTTTTAAAACCAAACGGAAAAGCATATTTTGCAGTTCGCAGAGATATTCAATACGAAGGATTTAGAATTCATAAAATTCATAAGAAAGAAACGTATCAATGTTTAATAAAATTAGCTTATTTGTCCGTTTTTAAGAACGAAAACTGTGAAGTTTACGAATATGAGCATTACACAAGTTTAAACAAAGGAAACACCGAATTAAGTCCTTTTTTAGTTGGAGAAGAAATAAGAGAATTAATAGTTGAAACGGCAACTGTATTTTCTTTTTACGATAAATTCCCAGTTTCAAAAGGTCATTCTTTAATTGTTCCAAAAAGGTTGGTTTCAAATTATTTTGATTTGACTTTAAAAGAACAAACCGCTTGTTGGATTGTTGCCAATAAAGTAAAAACCATTCTTCAAGAAAAATACAATCCTGATGGTTTCAATGTTGGAATAAACATAAATGAAGATGCTGGTCAAACTATCTGGCATTGTCACATTCACATTATTCCAAGATATAAAGGCGATGTTGAAAAGCCAAGAGGCGGAATTCGTGGCGTTATCCCAAGTAAGAAAGAATATTAAGACATTATTATTCCAAATGAATATTCTGCTAATTCGCGCAATTCATTAATTTTATTTTTCCTTGCTATAATTTTATTAGTTTCAGCTTCTACAATATTTAAATGATCAACATTTTCGATAATTACTGCTTTACTTTTCTTTATAAATTCTCTATGTTTTTCTATTCTAAAATTTATAGAGTTTTTAATTTCATTAATAATTATTGTATTGTTATTTTCAAATAAAATCTTTAGATTGTTTTCAATGTCAATCAGACTAGTGTCTTCCATATTTATATTTTTAAAAAAGTTTTTAACTTAATGTGAATTGTTAATCAAATAATTGGTCAATTTCAATTTCAAATGCCATTGCAAGTTTATTAATAATTTCTAAGGATACTTCTGTTTTTCCAGTTTCGATTTTAGAAATGTATGATTTATTAATCGACGCTAAATTTGCTAATTGTTCTTGAGAATATTTTTTTTGTTTCCTCAACTCTTT
>CANGUP010000161.1 GCA_947457105.1 Flavobacteriaceae bacterium | reverse complement strand
CAACAGGAATGACGTCTTTTATTTCATACATTTTCTGTTTTAAGGTATCGACTTTTACATCAACAACCTCAACTTTTAAACTATCAGTAAAAGAAGGTTTTCCGTTAATTAAAATCTGAATCCTTGGAATGGTGAATTTTCCTGAATCAAATTGAGTCAATCCGTATTTCTTGATTAATTCGTATTTGTCATTCGATTTAATCGTGTCAATTTTATAGGATTCAATAACTTCTAAAGCTCCAAAATTCTTAGCTTTTGGAAAAACAACTTTATCTGTTTCATTCACTGATGCTTTTAAAGTCAACTTGAATTCGGCTCCGATTTTTTTCTTAGTAGAATCAATAGAAGTCGTGACTTTTTGGGCAAAAAGTGACGTAGTAAGTAGAAAAAATAATATATATAATTTGAATTTCATTTATCCTCTGGATTTAAAATAACCCAATAATTTTTTAACATAACTTTCGTCAACACGAGTATTTACAGTTCCTGAACCACATTTTGAAAAAATATCTTTAAAATAACCAACTTTCTGTTGATAGTTTTTTTCGTAATTTAATCTAACATTTTTAGAACTCGTATCAACAACCATAATTTCGCCCGATTCAGCATCTTCCATTTCGACTATACCAATGTTTGGCATTGTTTCTTCGCGAACATCATATACTCGAATTCCAGTAATATCGTGTTTTTTTCCAGCTATTTTTAATGTTTTTTCGTAATCATCGTCTACCATAAAATCGGAAATCAAAAATACAATGGCTTTCTTCTTTTGGGTTGATGATAGAAATTTCAATGCTTGTGATAAATCAGTTTTTCTGCTTTTTGGTTGGAATTCTATTAACTCACGAATGATTCGAAGCACGTGTGATTTTCCTTTTTTTGGTGGAATATACAATTCGATTTCATCGGAAAACAAAATCAAACCAATTTTGTCGTTATTCTGAGTTGCTGAAAAAGCCATCGTTGCTGCAATTTCAGTTACAATTTCACTTTTCAACTGATTTTTAGTTCCAAAACTTTCTGAACCCGAAATATCGACCATTAACATCATTGTTAATTCGCGTTCTTCTTCAAAAACCTTTACGTGTGCTTCGTTGTAACGCGCAGTCACATTCCAATCGATAGCACGCACATCATCACCAAATTGATAAGGTCGCACTTCAGAAAAAGTCATTCCGCGTCCTTTAAACGACGTATGATATTCACCCGAAAAGATATGATCACTCAATCTTCGGGTTTTGATTTCTATTTTACGAACTTTTTTTAGTAGGTCTTTCGTCTCCATCGTCATTAGTTTTCAGTCGCAGTTTTCAGTCGCAGTAGTTTAGCAGTATTTAACCGCCAACTGAGACTGTAAACTGTAAACTAAATTAAGGTACTTCAATTTCGTTGATGATTTTGTTGATGATGTCAACTGAAGTAACGTTTTCTGCTTCGGCTTCGTAGGTGATTCCGATTCTGTGACGTAAAACATCGTGAACTACTGCGCGAACGTCTTCTGGAATTACATATCCACGACGTTTAATAAATGCGTAACATTTAGCTGCTGTTGCCAAATTGATACTTCCACGAGGTGAAGATCCAAAACTGATTAATGGTTTTAACGATTCTAATTTATATTTTTCTGGAAAACGTGTTGCGAAAATGATATCAAGAATATATTTTTCGATTTTCTCATCCATATAAACTTCACGAACCGCTTCTTGAGCGCGCAAAATTTGTTCTACCGAAATAACAGCGTTTACTTTTTCATAAGAACCTTTTAGATTTTGACGAATAACCATTCGTTCTTCATCCATTTTAGGATAATCAATTACTGTTTTAAGCATAAAACGATCGACTTGTGCTTCTGGTAATGGATATGTTCCTTCTTGCTCAATTGGGTTTTGTGTAGCAAGTACTAAAAATGGTTTTTCCAACTTGAAAGTAGTATCACCAATAGTTACTTGTTTTTCTTGCATCGCTTCAAGCAAAGCCGATTGCACTTTGGCTGGCGCACGATTAATCTCATCTGCAAGAACGAAATTAGCAAAAATTGGTCCTTTTTTAATTGAAAATTCATTCGCTTTAATGTTGTAAATCATTGTCCCCACAACGTCGGCTGGAAGCAAATCTGGTGTAAACTGAATACGACTAAAACTACCTTGAACTGCTTGAGACAAGGTGTTAATTGCCAACGTTTTTGCCAATCCTGGAACTCCTTCAAGAAGAATATGTCCTTGACCTAAAAGTCCAATCAACAATCGTTCTACCATGTGCTTTTGTCCGACAATTACTTTATTCATTTCCATGGTCAACAAGTCAATAAAAGCACTTTCTCTTTCTATCTTTTCATTGATGGCTCTAATATCTAAAGCAGCAACATTTTCTTCCATAAATTCTATTTTTTTCGAGACACAATAAAGTTCAAAATTTTAACATTTCAAAATTGAAGATTTTAACACGAATAGAATGTTAACAATGCGTTAAAACTTGTCATCAAATATAGTTTTTAAGGATGATTTATGATTTTGTTTCACTAATTTTAGACTTTCAAAAAGAATTATGGCAAAAACTACATTATCCCCAATAATTGCAGGAACGATGAATTGGGGTGTTTGGGATAAAAAACTCAACATACAAGAAATGATCCATTTGATAAACATTTGTATCGAAAATAAAATTACCACTTTTGATCATGCCGATATTTATGGTGGTTATACCACAGAAGGGCAATTTGGAAAAGCATTTGGCAAAAGCAAAATTTCAAGAGAGAAATTGCAATTAATTTCGAAGTGCGGTATCCAACTTGAAGGAAGTAGAACAAATACAATCAAACACTACGATTACTCGAAAGAATATATCATTTGGAGTGTAGAAAATTCTTTGAAAAATCTTCAAACGGATTATTTGGATGTTTTGCTTTTGCATCGTCCAAGTCCGTTAATGGTTGCTGATGAAATTGCTGAAGCGGTTGAAAAACTTAAATCGGATGGAAAAATTATCGATTTTGGATTATCCAATTTTACTACTTCTCAAACCGAATTAATTAGATCCCGAATCAAGTTCGGGACAGGAACTGAAGTTAGTTATAATCAAATTCAATTTTCGGCAACGCATTATGAAGCGATGTTGGATGGAAGTTTAGATTATATGCAAACACAAGATATTCGACCAATGAGTTGGAATCCGTTAGGGACCGTTTTTAGAGAAGATATTGAGCAAACAAGACGATTAAAAAAACTTTTGGTACAATTGGTTGAAAAATATGGAGTTGGTTCAGATACCATTTTGCTTTCTTGGATTTTAAAACATCCTTCTAGAGTTATTCCTGTGGCTGGAACAGTAAATATTGCTCGAATTCAAGCATTAATGAAAGCTGTTGAATTACCTTTAGACAACCTAGATTGGTTTGCCATTTGGACAGAAAGTATGGGAAATAAAGTACCTTAAATTTAGAAATTAGTGAAAAGTGATTAGTAAAAAGTATTCTGCTAATCACTTTTTACTTTTCACTCATCACTAAAAAATGATAAACAAACGCCTACTTATCAAGAACTTACTGGCTCACAATGATGAGTGTAGTTTTTATGATAAAAAACGGCAGTTGAACTTACATACCAAGGAAGGAAAAGCGAAGTTTTTGAAACATATTTGTGCTCTGTCTAATTCTAATCCTTCTAATAATTCTTATATTGTTGTTGGTGTTGAAGATGAGAATAATGAAATAACCGGTGACGATTTTTTTGACGACAGTCGCATTCAGAATTTGGTAAATGCTTTTTTGGAAAATCCTCCCAAAATTCAATATGAAAATGTCCCTTTTCCGAATTTACCTAGAGATAAAGTCGTTGGATTGGTTACGATAAAACCCAAATCTAAAACTTCCTATTTTAAGAAAAACATTCATACCATTTTGGCCAATGCCACTTTTGTAAGAAGAGGAAGCAATACTATTCCTACTGATGAAAAAATTCCGTATTCTAAACTTAATATTGAAACGGTTTTAAGCATTGAAAATAGCTCTAGAAATAGCATTTCTAACACGCTTGATGGCGTAATTGATTTTGTGAATAATCGTCACAAGGATATTCCTTCTAAGTATAAGGTTTTCAAGGAATTGTTTGTGATATGTTGGGCAGGAATTCCGAAAAAAAATAGAACTAAAACTTTTTTTACGCGAGTTGATATCGAATTGGTGAACGAGCAAATTAAGTTGTTTTATTCGGCTCAAGATGATGTGACAATTGATTATGACGAAAATACATTTACGATAACAGAATATGTGCCTTTGGGATTGAATGATAAAACAAGTTATTATCCGTTGGAACAACAAAAATTATCTTTTTTTGACAATGGCTATTATAAAATTGAAACCGAAATGCTTTTTGAACCACCACAATACAATCGAAAAGTTTTGTTTCATATTTACAATTCTAATTTATCTTTGTTAAATAAATTGCAAAAAGGAATTGAATTATCTGATAGAGAACATAAAGATTTGATTAATTTGCCATCAACATTAATGATTTGTTACCTCAACGGATTTGAAGATGCTAAACATAAATTAATTGAAGCAAAACCTTTATTGAAACTACATTCATTTACTACTGTTTATGTAAATTTTAAAGAAGTAATGCGAGTTTTGAGGAAAGTGAAATATAATAAACAAAATGAATAGAACATTAGTAATTGGAGATATACATGGCGGTTTAAGAGCGTTGCATCAAATAATGGAGCGCGCTAATGTTACCACAAAAGATACTTTAATTTTTCTTGGGGATTATGTTGATGGATGGAGTCAATCGCCTCAGGTTATAGATTACTTGATTGATTTAGGAGAGAAACAGAAATGCATCTTTATAAGAGGAAACCATGACGAACTCCTTTTAGATTGGCTTGAAAACAGTACCGATAATAGAGAATGGTATAAACATGGTGGAGAAGCTACTGTTATTGCCTATGCAACAATTTCTGAAGCAACAAAGTTGAAACATGTTGCATTTTTAAAGTCATTGGAAAACTATTATTTAGATGATAAAAACAGGTTGTTTATTCATGCTGGTTTTACAAATATGAATGGCATTGCTTATGAATATTTTCCGAAATTATTTTATTGGGATAGAACCTTGTGGGAAACGGCTTTATCGTTGGGTGAAAACTTAGAAAAAACAAGTTGGTTTTATCCAAGAAGATTGAGTTTATATGATGAAATTTATATCGGTCATACACCTGTAACAAGAATTGGTGAAACTATTCCAATCAAAAAAGCTTGCATTTGGAATGTTGATACTGGAGCTGCTTTTAAAGGACCTTTGACAATTATGGATGTAGATTCTAAAGAATTTTGGCAAAGCGAACCTTTAAACAATTTGTATCACACTGAAAAAGGACGTAATTAATAGTTATACAGTTTCGGGTTGCGAGTTCTAGGTATTGAAATTTAGAGTTAACCTTTGAAATTGATTCTTGAAATTGACTTTTGAAGTTGCTATTGAAATGGATTGCTTATATTTATTGTATAAAATTTACAGAAATTATAAAAAGAATTATTACTAGTTTTATCTGCAAGTTTTGCAAAT
>CANGUP010000160.1 GCA_947457105.1 Flavobacteriaceae bacterium | reverse complement strand
GCTTTGACATCAAAATAACCTTTGTTGTAATAGAAAGACTCTAATCTTCTAAGTGATTTTTTTGTACTAATTGTGTCAAAAACCACTGGAGCTTCTCCAGTTTTCATCAAAAAATTACTAAATCCAGATACTAGAAAAGATTTTCCAAGTCGATCTACTTGCTTTTCAGAAAGTAATTTTGCTAGATTTTTTCTACGATTGGGTTTTTTTGCCAACCATTTTGCATAAGAAGTATCGGCGTTTTTCTTTGCAAGATTGAATAAATTCAAGCGTAAATGATAACCAAGAATAGAAGTGTTGGGTTTTTGATACAATTGAATAAACACATCTTCCTGCTTGGTCTCTTTATTATCAACGGTTATTTCGTTTTTAACAAGAAGTCGTTTTCCGGCAGGCACTTTTTTTGTGACATTACAAGAGACAATTATGAGTCCGATTAAAATAAATAATGATATTTTTGTAACTTGTTTTTTCAATGGTTTGGAAAATTTAATTCAAAAGTACATTTTTTTATGGTTAGTAAAAACCAAATAAAGCTAATTACGAGTTTACAACAAAAAAAATTCAGACAAATTCATCAATTGTTTATTGCTGAAGGTGTAAAGGTAATTCAAGAACTCTTACAATCAAATTTTGTGCTAGAACATTTGTATGTAACACAGAATATTTTTGAAACAATAAGTTCTGATAAAAAAACACAAATTTCGGATCAAGATTTGAAAAGAATATCTTGTTTATCAACGCCTAATAATTGTTTAGCATTATTTCAAATTCCGGAACAAAAACCAAGAAACGATATGGGTTTAATAGTTGCGTTAGACGATATTAGAGATCCTGGAAATTTGGGTACTATTGTAAGATTGTGCGATTGGTATGGTATTGATCAAATGGTTTGTAGTGAGCAAACAGTTGATGTTTACAATCCCAAAGTGGTACAAGCTACAATGGGTTCGATTTCGAGAGTTTCTGTAGCTTATTTGGATTTAGAGAAATACCTAAAAAGAACAAGCACTCCAGTTTTTGGAACTTTTATGGATGGAAAAAATGTCTATAAAGAAAATTTACCTCAAGAAGGAATTTTAGTTTTAGGCAATGAAGCCAACGGAATTTCAGAGAAAATAGAAAAATTAGTTTCCGATAGATTGGCTATTCCAAGATTTGGTGATTTACAACAAACAGAAAGTTTGAATGTAGCAACAGCAACAGCCATTTTCTTAAGTGAATTTAAAAGGAATTCTTAGTGGAACGTAAAATTCACAAAAATACCACGAGACTGCATAGATTTGATGTTTCCTGTCCAAGGACTATTTGGGTCATTGTCACGAATTAGCTCGTCGTTCAAGCCAAAAACACCTCTTATAGATGGAGAGAATTTGAAATATTCTAAATATAAATCAATTCCAAAACCAATTTGGTAGTTTTGTGTCCAAGGGTTCACTCTGAAACGCTGTTGTAAATTATCGTCCAAAGATTTAGAATTACTTGCAAGGTTTAAGGTAGCAGAAATTCCACCTAAAAGATAAGGTTTAATGTTACCAATTCTTACAGAAGAAAATTTAACTAATATAGGAAAATCAATGTAAGTTGACCTTACTTCTCTCTCAGCATCAAGTTTTTTTGTAAAACCTGCAAAAGTTAAATTTCGTTGTGAATAATAAAGACCTGGTTCAAATCTCAAATCAATGTGTTCATGAAGTCTAAGGTTTCCTACTAAACCAACATTAAAACCTGTACTTCTTTCTACTAATATATCAACATCTGGTGTGTCTAAATAATCAATTTTAAAATCATAGGTATTAAATCCTAAAAAGTAACCCCAATGAACTCTCTGTTTGTCGAAGTTTTCTAAATTCAAAATTGGGTTTTTAGAAAAAATTCCTTTTGATTGCGAATACGTCGTAATGCTAAGTAATAATAGTAAAATATAAAGTAGTTTCTTCATTTTAATTTGGCTTGAACTTAATCAAACGTACCTATTTTATTTTTTTGATGCTTTATAAATGGTTGCAACTCCAAATGTTTGTGGCATTGCTTCGACATCTATAAACCCAATTTTTCTCAAAATATTGTTTAACTTTTCACCATAAGGAAAAACAGATGCTGATTCAGATAAATATCCATAGGCAACATTGTCTTTCGAAAAAAGTTTTCCAATGATAGGTAAAATATTTTTACTATAAAAATTATATCCTTGTTTGAAAGGTGTTTTTTCTGGAACAGAAGTTTCTAAAATCACAAAAATTCCTTGTGGTTTCAGTACTCTCAAGATTTCTGAAAGCCCTTTTTCAAGTGTTTCAAAATTTCTAATTCCAAAGGAAACTGTTATTGCGTCAAAGTGATTGTCTGGAAAAGGCATGTTTTCAGAATCGCCTATGACCATGTCAATAATATGTTCTAATTTTTTTTCAGCAATTTTATTTTTTCCTACTTCAAGCATTCCGGCAGAAATGTCCAATCCAATGATTTTTTTGGCTTTAGTTTCGGTCATTAATATTGCCAAATCACCAGTTCCTGTGGCTATGTCTAAAATGTTTTCGGGATTTTTCGCACTTACAAGATCTAAAACTTTTTTACGCCATTTCACATCAATTCCAAAAGAAATTACACGATTTAAACCATCATAATTTCCTGAAATGTTATCGAACATTTGAGTAACTTGTTCTTTTTTCCCTAAAGTAGAATCTTTATATGGAGTAACATTTTTTGACATTTTTAGCGCTTTTTAGGGTGCAAAAGTACAAATAATTAAAGTCAAAACATCAAAAACAAAATCTAAAAGTATCTTAATAAACCGATTACTTTTTTATAAAAGTTTGAAAGGTAAAATCAAAATTATGTTTTTCGTCTTTAGCGTGATGTTCTTCAAAAATTAATTCCCATTCGTTGAGATTGATTTCCGGAAAATAAGCATCTGCATCAAAACTAGCATGAACTCTTGTAAGTTCAATTTTGTCAGCAAAATCAATAGATTGGCTGTAGATTTCTGCACCGCCAATTATAAAAACTTCTTCGTTTTTTGGGCTAATTTCAATTGCTTTTTCAATTGAATTTACAACGTTACAGCCTTCAACTTTGTAGTTTTTTTGCCTTGTAATGATGATGTGAGTTCTATTTGGTAATGGTTTAGGAAAACTTTCAAATGTTTTTCTACCCATAATGATGAAATTACCAGAAGTTATTTGTTTGAAACGTTTAAAATCGTGAGGTAAGTGCCAAACTAATTGATTGTCTTTTCCTAAAGCATTATTTTCAGCCGCAGCTGCTATGAGAGTTATCATTAAACAATTTTTTTATTTTCAACTTCGTTTTTAAGTTGTTCTAATTTTTTTTCTTGCATGGTCATCAAACGATTAATCTGTTCTCTTTCCCAGTTTTTGTTCATAAAGCTATCTGTTATAAAGACTTTGATGAAGTGCAAAATAAAGATGAAAAACCATGCTGTTAAAACCCAGATATACCAATTTGTTGGTTCTCCAATATTCATCCATTTATTTAATGCAAAAATAAAAAAACCTCCAAGGAAAAATAAAACAAAATGAAAATACAATCCTTTTTTTTGTTTAATTCTTCTTCGTGCGTATTCATACATTTCATGTTGTTCTGTATTCATAAGTCGAAAATTTGAATTTAAAGATACAATTTTTTTTGAAATTATAAAAATGCTGATTGGATATTATTTATTAAAAAAACGTTTTCTTATTCTAATATCAAAATTTAACTGCTTAAAAATTAAGAATGTATCTTGTTTTTTTGAGCAAATATGATAAAATAATAATTCTTCATTTCGATTTAAAATCTGTATTTTTATTCCTTTACTTTTTTGCATTAATCTATAAATGAAATAGTTATTGTAATTAAGAAACGATTTATAAAAACAAAACTAGTTTGTAAAGTTACTTTTTTTCTAGAAGCAAAAGAAGCAAATACAGCTGCTGTTGTTGTTGATTTCAATAATTGGAATCCATCAGAAGGAGAATTATCTAAGTTAAAAAACGGGACGTTCAAAGCAGCTTTCGATTTGCAAAACGATAATTCATTTGAATTTAGATACATCGTTGATGGTTCTTACATAAACGAAACACAAGCAGATAGCTATCGTTGGAATGAATTCGCAAATGCTGAAAACAGCGTTTTAGAAGTATAGGTTTAGTTTGTTTGTTTAAAAATCCGTTTAGCGAAAAAGTTAAGCGGATTTTTTTCATCTACTAAAATCTAGCTGGATAGGAATATTGAATGAGCATCTTACTTTTCTACCTTTTTGGAGTGCTGGTTTCCATCCTTCGTAATTTGTTAAAATCCTGATTGCCTCATTGTCTAATTCACTTCCAAGGCTTCTAGTAATTTTTGGCTCAACAATTTTACCTTCTTTATCTACAACAAAAGCTACAATTATTTTACCTTGTATTTTGTTCTTGTAAGCACTTTTGGGCGCTATAAAATTACTAGATATGTATTTATAAAAGTGTTCCATTCCTTTAATTGGTTCTGGTCTCACTTCAAGACTTGTGTATTCATTTTTAGTGCCATCATGCTCAATGCTTACTCCAGAAACTAATTCACCTTCAGAATAAATTTCTTCATAACTGAACGTGTTTTTTAATGAACTTCCAGTCCATTTCCCATCCTTAAAACCGTTTTTATAATTTCCTTTTTCAGTTAAATAATCATCTTTAGATTCTAAAAAACCATTACCATTGTCAACTATTTTTTCGCCTTTTTCATTCCAATAATTAATCATTTTTTGATGTTTTGCTGAAGCCCAATTTACATCAATAGAAGTTTCTTCTTTTGGATTTCCATTTTCATACCATACAAAAAAATTACCTATAGGTTTTCCGTCATCATAAGTAATTAAACTTCGTTTATTACCATTCTTATAATAGGTGATGGATTCGCCATCACGATTTTTTGCTTCGGCATCGGCGTAAGAATAACTTTGAATTAAATAGTTTTGTTTGTCAAATATTTGTAAAATATACTTTTCTTGCTCCAAATTTCCTTTTTTGAATACTTCATATTTGAAAAAGTTTTCTTTGGTAGCTGGTTTTCCTAAGGAATCGAGATATTTAATTGCTGACATTTCTTGCCCAAAAACCATTTTTGAAAAAAGCAAAAAGAAAAGAATAATTTTTCTCATAATATAAATTTATACAGCAACAATTCCTTTTATATGCGGATGAGGATCATAGCCTTCTAAAGTAAAATCTTCAAAAGTAAAATCGAAAATATTTTTCACATTCGGATTTAATATCATTTTCGGAAGTGGTTTTGGTTCACGAGACAATTGCAATTCCACTTGTTCAAAATGATTATTGTATATGTGAGCATCACCAAAAGTGTGAATGAACTCGCCAACTTGTAAATCACAAACTTGCGCTATCATCATAGTAAATAACGCATAAGATGCTATATTAAAAGGAACACCTAAGAAAATATCAGCGCTTCTTTGGTACAATTGACAAGATAATTTTCCGTCAGCAACATAAAACTGAAAGAAAGCGTGACATGGAGGTAAAGCCGCTTTTCCATTGGCAACATTTTCAGAAAATGATTTGGATGTATCAGGTAAAACCGATGGATTCCATGCTGAAACCAACATTCTTCTACTATTTGGATTGGTTTTTAAAGTCTCAATTAATTCGGTGATTTG